>NZ_JAKRFL010000028.1:0-27717 GCF_022348105.1 Halomonas sp. MMH1-48 | reverse complement strand
GGGGAAGTGTGTCTGAACGACGGGAAGTGGTTAAAAAGTAGGCAGTTTAAACCGTGCCAATAGGTTTTTAGTAGCATTACGTCTTGGGTAAGATACTTGCTGAGGTGCTATGAGAAATCCGGGCTAGGGATGCCCGCTTTTTGAAGGGCCTTGTGGAAGTACTGTCCTTGAGTATTGGTGGTATACACCACCGCTATGCTGCTTAAGGGGCTACCTTGCTGCTGCCAAGCCTGGATACAGTGTACGAGATAACGGCTCTCCTGCTGGTCACTGTCGAAGTGGCGAAAGGCGGGCTTGGGGCCGCTGACACCGGCCACTTCTGGCGCAATCAATGGAACGTGATCCTCGTCGGTATCGTGTGCCTCGAGAAAATCCCGTGCGAAGTCGTAGGCAAATGTCAGTATTTCTCGGGTATTGCGATAGTTGAGCTTGAGAATGGTAGTGCGTCCACGTGCCTGAATGCCGGCCGAGGAGAGCGGGAATTTGAGTGAGCCCTTTTGGTAAATGGATTGAGCGTCGTCGTAGAGCAGCAGCAGCGAGTTGGTATCTGGATCGATCATCTGTACCACCAGCTTGAGCCAGGCCTGCTCGAAATCATGGCCTTCGTCAATCATCACCGCGCCATATTGCGCCCGCGGAATATGCGACTGATCGACGGCCTGTATGACGCTTTCCACTTGGCGCTCCCAAATGGGTTGATGACCCGGTAGCAGGTTGACGTGGTAGGTTTTGAGTTGCAGTCCGCACCACTCATGGAAATGGTGCACCTTGACCTTTTCGGAAAGCCCCTTGTCGGCAATGAAGCTGCGTAGTCGTGCCGCTAGGGTGATGTTGAAACAGAGCACCAAAATCGGCTTGCTCGTCGCTTGGGCTAGGTGAAGGCAGCGATAGCCGAGAATCAGTGTCTTGCCAGAGCCAGCCACGCCGTGGATCACTCGGTGGCCGTCCCCCATGCTGCGTGCCAGCTGCTCTTGGTGTAGGTCCATCACGCGAGTGATATCGGGTACGAGACTCACGGCTGACTCTTCTTTCTCGGCGCTATCACTCTCGAAGAAGTCCTGCGTGGGTGCATCGATACGAACTTCCGGAAATAGCTGCCAACGAATTCGGTCGATCTGCGGGACGCTAAGCTTCTCACCGAAGCGATACTCGAACATGTTCCAGAGTCGTTCCTGAAAGGCTTCGGGATCTGTGGTGGTCAGCATCTCGTCTTTACATATCACCAGGCGGCTTGGCAAGACAAGCGCTTGATCCTCCTCTGAAACGGCCTTATTCCACTGCAAACGAGTGATATTGGGAAAGACGACTCCAAAGCCGTAGGGGAAACACAATTTCCCACGATAGCGCTGACCCGCTTGAGTCAACTGTGGGTCGCGCTGTAGCTGGTTGATGGCGGAAAAGGCGCATTGGCGGGCCTGGGCGAGCGGATTGCTGATGGTCTTGCGACCTTGATGAGTGTCGATTTCAACACTGTCCGGCGTGATCGAACGCAGGGTGTCGACCTTCCAATCCTTGACTTCAAGAAACAGCAGACCTCGAGCAGGATGCAGGACGATGAAGTCGGGATAGCGGCGCTTTGCCCCTAACGGTATGTCGTACCAAACGAGATAGTCGTCTTCGAGCAGGCTGTCGAGTCGCTGTGCTACCCGGCGTTCACCGGGATTCATACGAGGAATGGTCGTCAGTGTTGGAATGAACCTGGCCATCGTCTCAAGGCTCCGTATCGAGCTGCCTACCCAGCTATTAAGTTTTATTTGTATGTCCATACTATCCGGCGCGGTGAGTACCTTCAATTAGAAAAATCTAAAAATCAGAGTGCCTTGCCTTTCGTGTTGTGATTGTGAATCAAAATTCGTATCATTCGCCTTACTATAACGATACATCTCCTCATACCCGTTGAGACTTCCTCATGCTCCGTAAAACTCTCCCGTTTTCCGTCGCTCCGTTGCCTGCTGCCGTTCGTCGTTCACTGGTGGTGTCGCTCGGTGGAATGCTGTGCGCTGCGCCGTTGGCCGCGCTGGCTCAAGAAGACACCATTGACACCGGTACCACCGTGGTCACCGCGACCGCGTTGAAGGTCGATACGCCGCTGGTGGAGACGCCGCGCCCGGTCTCTAGCGTTGATCGGGAAGAGCTGGAAACCCGCAACGTGCAGCAGCTGGATGAAACCTTCCGCTATCGTGCCGGTGTGCTGTCAGGCCACTATGGCAGTGACAACAATACGGATTGGTTCAAGGTGCGTGGTTTTGACCAGTCCACTTATCAGGATGGGTTGCGCATTTACCGTGAAGGCTTTTACCAGTGGCTGCCTGAGCCGTATGGCCTGGAGCGAGTTGAAGTCTTCAAAGGGCCTTCCTCGATTCTGTACGGCGAGGCGCCTCCCGGTGGTTTGATCAATGCGGTGAGCAAGCGCCCAACGGAGACGCCGCAGGGCGAGGTGAATTTCCAACTGGGCAACCGGAATCATCGCCAAGTAGGCGTCGATACCAGCGGGCCGTTGGGTGAGTCGGGTGACGTTCGCTATCGGTTGGTGGGCTTGTACAAAGAGCGCGATGGCGATCTCGACCACACGGACAACGAGCGCTATTACTTCGCGCCTAGCCTCGCCGTCGATATGAGCGACGATACGACCGTTACTTTCTTGGCCAGCGTGCAGAAAGACGATGGCGTGCCGGTCAACCCGTTCAAACTGCCCTACGGCACCGTGCAGGATACGCCGTTTGGCCGCGTCGACCCGCAAACCAACCTCAGCGAGCCGGGCTACGACCGTGATAACCGCACGCAGTGGGCGCTGGGTTACGAGCTGCGCCATGACCTCAACGATACGTGGCGCTTCGAGCAAGATTTACGCTACAGCGAGCTAGACCTGGAGCTACGCAGCACCTATGCGTTCTTCATGTCGGACGCCCGTCGGGCAACGCGTGGCCATGTCTATCGCGATGGTTCTATCGACAGCTGGACGGTCGATAACCGCATGGTGGGTAACTGGTACACGGACCGCACCGAAAACACGCTGTTATTGGGTGTCGATTATCAGAACCTGGGGGTGAGTGGGCAAGAAGCCGACCCGTTCCCATTTGGCGATCCTATCGATGTGTTCGACCCTACCTACGGCAACTTCACGCCGGTGGGCGCGGATGACTTGTTGAGCCGCGAGATCGATAAAGAGCAGACCGGTTTGTACGCTCAAAACCAGCTGCGCATCGATGATCGCTGGGTGCTGCTTGGCGGTGTGCGTGTCGATCAGGCCGAAACCGAGAACCGCAATCTGACTTCCGGCGTCACGCAGCGCTCTGATGATGACCAGGTCTCTTGGTCGGGCGGCGCGATGTACTTGAGTGATCAAGGAATCAACCCGTACATCAGCTACACCGAGTCGTTCGATCCGGTGGGGCGTGTGGATGATGCGGGCGATCTGTACGAGCCCCGCGAAGGCGAGCAGTGGGAAGCCGGTGTCAAAATCGCGCCGTTTGGCTGGGATGGCTACGTGACGGCCGCTGTGTTCGATCTGAAAGAGAACAATACGCTCGTGAGTTCTCCTGCCGGGTTCCAGGTTCAAGAAGGCGAGCGCACCTCTCAAGGGTTCGAGCTGGAAGGCGTTGGCTATCTCACCGATGCGTTAAAAGTGACGGCTGCGTATACCTACACGGATTCGCGCTTGGAAGACGATCAGCGTGCGCCGCTGATCCCCCGCCACCAAGCCTCTACATGGCTGGATTACGCCTTTACTGGCGGCGCATTACAGGGAGTGAGCTTGGGTGCTGGCGTTCGCTACGTGGGCAGTACGGTGGATACGAGCGTCGCGGACAATACCGCCGTCGATAGTTATATGGTGGCGGATGCCATGGTCGGTTATGAGTTTGCCGACGGCTGGCAGGCGCAGGTCAACGTCAATAACTTGACCGATGAAGAGTATGTCGCCAGCTGTGAGTACTGGTGTTATTACGGTGAATCGCGCAGCATTATCGGCAGCGTGAAGTACCGCTGGTAAACGTTTCAAAGTGCGGCACGACCTACACGCCCGGCTAAATGCCGGGCGTTGTGCGTTAGGCGGTCTGCAAAACACGCGTGTTTTCTTGCCTATACTCATGAGACATCGCCTTCGGAGAGGGCGCCATGGGGTAAGGAGACGCAGATGTTACCGAATGGTCGAGGTGTGCTGAGTGGGGCGTCGATACTCGCGATGCTGGTGGGCGGGAGCGGTGCGTTGGCGGAGCCGCTGAGCGCGGAGGGGTCCGATCCGGTGCGCTTGGGCTGGATGCAGGGATTTCCACCGCCTGCCGAGCGCATCATTGGCCAACCCGATGCCGACTATTTTAGCTTTCCCAAGATGCGCTGGACGGTATGTCATTTTCGGGAATTACTGCCTACCAAACAGGTGAGCCGGGGGCTGGCGGCTCCCTTATCTCTCCCCTATGCCCTAGACGAGGGAGTCGATGCCGTTACGTTTTACCCGCTCGGTAGCGAAACGCCGATGACTTGGGCGGCGTCGCTGAGTGAGAACTACACCGATGGCCTTCTGATTTTGCATCAAGGACAAGTGGTGTATGAGCACTATAGTGGGTGTTTAGACGAGCGCGGTCAGCATGGCGCCATGTCCGTCACTAAATCGATGACCGGCCTGCTAGGCGAGATTCTGGTCGCAGAGGGCGTGCTCGATGAGGAAGAGCTGGTGGGAGACATCGTGCCCGAACTCGCCAACAGCGCTTTTGGAAACGCCACGGTGCAGCAACTGCTGGAAATGACGACCGGACTGGCGTTTAGCGAAGATTACAGCGACCCAGACGCTGAAATTTGGGCCTATAACGCGGCGGCCAGCCCGTTACCGAAACCGGAGGAGTACAGCGGCCCACGCACTTATTATGAATATTTGGCAACGGTTCAGCCAGACGGGGAGCACGGTCAAGTATTTGGTTATAAGACGATCAACACCGATGCCCTGGGCTGGGTGATTGCGCGCACTACCGGCGAGTCCGTGGCATCGCTACTTTCGTCCCGGCTCTGGCAGTGGTTGGGCATGGAGCAAGATGCCTACTTTACGGTGGACTCGATTGGTACGCCGTTCGCGGGCGGCGGGCTGAGTGCAGGGCTGCGCGACTTGACCAGAGTGGGGCAGCTCGTCTTGGACGAGGGGCAGCACAACGGCCAGTCACTTTTCCCAGCGGCGGCGGTGCAACGTATCCGCCAGGGGGGAGACCGGGAAGCGTTCGCACAAGCGGGCTACTCTACTCTGCCAGGTGGCAGTTATCGCGGCATGTGGTGGTCACTGCATAATGACCACGGAGCATTCGCTGCTCGGGGTGTGCATGGCCAAACGATGTATATCGACCCCACCGCTGAGATGGTGATCGTGCGGTTTGCCTCTCACCCGGTGGCGGGTAACGCGGCCAACGATCCTACCTCGCTGCCTGCTTATCAGGCGGTGGCGGAGTACTTGATGGGGCGTGCCTCGAGCCCACCTTAGCCTGCCATACCGTGCTTTCGGTGGGGCCTTGCGCTAGGTCTGCACAGGTATCCACACGCCATAGGGTGGTGGCTTGGCAGTGCACGGTCAGTTCACCTTGCCGCTGGTCGAGCCGCCACTGAAAGCGTATCTCTCGTGTTTGGTCGTCGCCGTGATCGCTGATCAGAGCCAACGTGGGTTGTCTTGCTTCTGTGCTGAACTGCGTCAACGCAGCGATTTCAGCGCTTTGCTGCGCGGGAGTGAGCTGTGAGCCGCCACGGTAGCCGGGCAAAAAGCGCTGTTGGCGGGCTTCCGCCTGTAAGAAGGGCAGCGCTTGTTCTGGCGTAATACGCCCATATTTGCGCACGTTTGGCAGCACGATCACGCTGGCAGCGAGTCGGCAGCCGCCGAGGTGGCTGCTCTCCCATACCTCGAACGGCAGCGGGTGCTCAGCTACCGTGCTGGCTAGCGCTTTGAACGTTTTATAACCGTACTTCGCGCAGCACTTATCTTTGGTGCCGTGGGTACAGCAAAGAACCAAATCATTGAGCATCGCTGGCTGCTCCCACTGGCTAAGGCGGCTGCCACTTTGAAAGGCGCTGAAGAACGCCTCTAATTCCCATCGTGCCACGCGAAAGCGGCGCCGCTCCGGCATCAGAAAGAGCTGATGCTGGTACTTTTCCATGCCCGGCTGTTGGATCAGGTTGATGCGTAGGCCATCGTCAGCCAGCGTATCTAGCGTTTGCTTTAATGAATTGCTCATATCGCTGGCGTGGCGGAGTTTGCGCTGCCACTTCGCGCGCGGCCAGCTGAGTAGTAAGTTGCGCTCGGCATGAGCGGCGCTACCGGCCAGCGGGTCGTGCTGTTCACGGCTTAAATCCGCGCAGAAGGTGTGGTTCATAGGACTGCCTGTAACGTCGCCGAGGAGAAGGGCACGCACACTGGGCTACCGCTAGCGGGGTCGCGCAGAATGTGAGCATCCAAGTCGAAGACGCGCTTTAGGTTGGCCGCGGTGAACACATCGCTTGGCGTGCCGCTGATGACGATTTGCCCGTCGCGCATCATGACTAGATGGTCGGCGTAAGCGGCGGCGAGATTCAAGTCGTGCAGCACCAGTAGCAGCGTGCGGCCATGGTCGTGGGCCAGCCGAGATAGCAGCGCCAACAGCTCTACCTGCACCTTCAAGTCTAAAAAGGTGGTGGGTTCATCCAGCAAAATCAAATCGGTCTGCTGGGCGAGCACCATCGCGATCCAGCAGCGCTGGCGCTGGCCGCCAGAGAGCGCTTCCACATCCCGGTCGGCAAACTCGGTCACGTGCATATAGGCCATGGCTTCCGCGATGGCGCTGGCATCCTGCTGCGGGTCTTTTTTCCACAACCCTTGGTGGGGGAAGCGCCCCATCCCCACCAGCTGTTTGACGCTCAACCCTTCGGGAGCGGTGGGGCCTTGCGGCAAAATGCCCAGCCGTTGAGCAACCTCGCGGGTGTTACTGCGGTGAATGTCCTTGCCATCGAGATAGACATGCCCGCCGCTGGGCGTCAGCGTGCGCGCCAAAGTTTTCAGCAGGGTCGATTTGCCGCTGCCATTGGGGCCCAGTAGCACGGTGAGTTGGCCTTCCGCCACGGTCAGGTCCACCCCCTGCAGAATGCGCTTGGTGTCGTAGCCCGCGTGCAGGCCGTCAGCGGTGAGTCGTGATGCAGGGTGGGAATAGGCGGGCATAAGGTAGGCTCAGGCAAGCTCAGTCACGAAATCAGGGCAGCCAGCACCCTAAGACAAAATATTCTCATTTTCAATGTTGTTCTTGTGGCTGCCTCATGTCGAGGTAGTTCGTTAGTTCGAACGGTTCGTTCGCAAAGGTAGACCTGCTTGGCTCTTTATGGATAATATAATCATTATCATTTAGATGCGCATTGTCATTTCAGTGCGCGCTAACGTGATAGTCAACAAGGGCTCATCGACACGACGCAACACACAACGCAAGGGAGCAGACATGCAAACGATGAAACACGCCGCTTTCTGGCCAACGGTCACCTTGGCAGGATTAGTGGCGGCCACTCAGGCCAATGCCCAGCAAGAGGCAACTGACGTGGGGCAGGCGCTCAACGAGTCATCACCCACCATGGTCGTGACGGCGACGCGTAGCCGCAGCGAAGAGGGTCAAACCCCGCAGCGGGTGACAGTGATCACGCGTGAGCAGATCGAACAGCAGATCGCCATCACCGACGACCCTGGCCAGGTCTTGAGCAACTTGATTCCCTCCTTTTCACCTAGCCGTCAGAAGCTGTCCAACGCTGGGGAGACGCTGCGCGGGCGCGATGCGCTGTTCCTGATCGATGGCGTGCCTCAGTCCAATCCGCTGCGCGATAGCTCTCGTGATAGTTACACCATCGACCTCTCCATGGTCGAGCGGATTGAAGTGATTCACGGGGCCAGCGCCGAGCATGGCTTGGGGGCCACCGGCGGTTTGATCAACTTCGTCACCCGTCGGGCCGAAGGGGGCGGTATTAGCCAAAGCGCAGGCATTAGCGTCACCATTGACGACGACCTGCACTCGGAAGGCCTGGGCAACAAGCTCAACTATCGCATTAGCGGTCAGCAGGGCGACTGGGATTTCGTGGCCTCGGCCACCCGCCAGGAGCGGGGCGTGTTTTACGATGGCGGCGATCGCCGCGTGGGCATTGCCTACCCCGGCGAGTTGCAAAACTCCGAAAGTTACGACCTGTTCGGCAAGCTGGGCTACTGGATCGACGACAATCAGAATATCGAGCTGTCGCTCAATCATTTCGATTTGGAAGAGGGCGACGACTACGTGCCCGTGGTGGGCGACCGTGATGCAGGCATTCCCACTAGCGCCGAGCGGGGCACACCCGATGGCGCCCCGGGCTTCAATGAAGTGACCACGGCTCGCTTGGCCTACTCCCACGCGGATTGGTACGGCAACGCGGTCGATGCTCAGGTGTACCGCCAGCGCTTTCGGGCGCGCTTTGCCACCACACCATTCTTCCCTTACCTGGACGGCAACGGCAATACCCAGTACGACCAAACCCGTAACGAGTCCGATAAGCAGGGGGCCAAGTTCACCCTGAACCGCCAGGGTATGCTGGACGACCGGCTCGGTGTGACAGTGGGGCTCGACATCCTCGAGGATGAAACCCGCCAAATGCTGGTAGAGACCGGGCGCACCTACGTACCGGAAAGCCGCTACAGCAACATTGCGCCGTTCCTGCAGGGGCAGTTCAAGATCGCCGACCCGCTCACGCTGCATGCCGGGGTTCGCCATGAACATGCGGAGCTTGAAGTGGATGCCTACGAGACGATCGATCGTAGCAACGTCACTCAAGACAACGTCGCGGTAGGAGGCGGCAACCCCAGTTTCGATGAAACGCTCTATAACGTGGGGTTGACGTACCAAGCCACGGAGTGGGCGCAGCTGTACGCCAGTTACTCGGAAGGCTTTGGCATGCCGGACGTGGGCCGCGTGCTGCGGGGCATCAGCGAACCAGGCCAGGATGTCGATACGCTGCTCCAACTTCAGCCTATCGTCACCGATAACCGCGAGATTGGCGCGCGTTTCGACTGGGAGCGTTACGGCCTGGAAGTGAGCTACTACGAGTCGAACTCTGATTTTGGCCAGCGCTTGGCCGAGCAGAACGGTACGTGGGTGGGCAGTCGGGAAAAAACCGAAATCCAAGGGGTGGAAGTGACCGGCAACATGCAGGTCAATGACCAGCATGATCTGTCGCTCTCCTATGCCCATACCGAAGGTAAGTCGGACCAAGACGGCGATGGCAGCGTGGATACCAAACTCACCGGGATCAACATCGCGCCCGATACGCTCAAGTTGGGCTGGAGCGCCGTGTGGAACGACCGTCTCTCGACGCGCCTACAGGGCCGCTACTACTTCGACCGCAGCGTCGATAATCCGGCGCTCGACTTCGATGGCTACGGGTTGGTGGATGCCTCGCTGGCTTACCAGCTTCCCGCAGGGCAGCTATCGCTGGGTATCGAGAACCTGACCGACGAAGACTACCTCACTTATTACTCCCAAGCCGCTCGCATCAGCGATGAGTACTACTTCACCGGTCGTGGGCGCACGTTCACGGTGGGATATCAGCTGGATTTCTAAGGCTTCGGCGTCTTGTTTTTGTGCTGTCTAACGTCTGGCCACTCCTCGATGGAAGGGGTGGCTAGCCGTCAACCAACTGAACGTGCATGAAGGAAAATGTTTCGTTCAAGCAGTAACACAATAAAAACCGCGCGATGTGACTAGCCATGGATGCGTGGGTTTACCTATCGATAGGTAAGTAAACCTTTCAAAAGGATGACATTCTGCGGGGGCTATATGAGCTACGCACAGGAGCATCGCTCAGCGAGCGATATCAGTCAGTGTGCCTCGGTGCATGCGTTACTCAACTGTATTATCAAAGAAGTCGCCATACCTGAACGAAGATTAGCGTTTCAATGGCCGAGCCATCGTCGCGGGTTACCTGAGGCGCTGTCGGGTATTCCTCTTCTGATCGAGTGGTCAACCTCACTTCACTTATGGGTGATGGTCGACCGTCAGTCGACGGTAGGTAGCCAGTATTATCTTTCCGATGTTTACTTAAAGAGTAAAGACGACACGACGTGGATGGCCGCTAGTGCCGAGATGCTCATCAGCCGTCTGCTCAAACATCTGCCGCGAGTCGATGCCGGCATCAATCAGGAGTTGGCGCAGCAGGTTCGTCAGAGTCGTCAAGTGATGGCTGAGATTGTCAGACATGCTGCCAAGCAATCTAACCGGCAGCCGTTAGCCGACTATCCGAGCAGCGAGCAAGGGTTATGGTTTGGCCATCCGAATCATCCCACGCCCAAAGCACGCCAGTGGCCTGATGACTGCTTGGCTGATGGCATGCCTTCTTACGCCCCGGAATGTGGCGTCGCCACCTCGCTCTACCAGTTCTCCTTTCCCGCAGACGGGGTACGCGTTCAGGCCAACCGTGTTGAAGAAGAGGACGTCCTTTCCTACGTGGCAGACCAAGCGACCGCCGGGAGCGATGAACGCATCGTGCTGAGCATGCATCCGGTGCAAGCGGCCATGTTCAAACAATCGTCTGCCGTCCAAGCGCTGCTTCAGCGCAACGTGATCAGAGATCTTGGTCAAAGTGGTTTTAGCGCAGTGCCAACGGCCTCCATGCGCACGTGGTATATCGAAGGGCATCCCTGGTTCATCAAAGGATCGCTCAATGTGCGCATCACCAACTGCGTGCGTAAAAACGCGTGGTACGAGCTGGAAAGCACGCTGGTGATCGATCGCATCATGCATCAACTGGGTCGCTTGGAAGACCCTTCCTTGGCGACGCTATTCGTTGCCGAGGAGCCCGCCACGGTGCATTGGACGCCTAACGAGGGCAATGAGGAGCAGCAGCGCTGGTTCCGCGAACAAACGGGCATCATCTTGCGAGAAAATTTCTGCCGACGGTTTTCTCCTCAAGCCTGCTTATTGACGGGGACGCTGTTTGCGCGTGATACGACGCTGGTGCCTATGGTGCTCTCCTTCATTTCACGGGCGTATGAAGGCTCGCTCAGTACCAGTACCTTGCCTGAACAGAACCAAGTGAGAGCATGGTTTCAGGCCTATTTGAAGGCGCTGCTGCCACCGGTGCTGGGACTGTTCTTTCGGCACGGTATCGTCATGGAGCCGCACTTACAAAACTGCGTCTTGATTCATGAGGCTGGAACGCCCCAGAAAATGCTGTTACGTGACTTCGAGGGGGTCAAGTTGACCCGTGATAAGGGCACCGCCTGGTTGGCGGGTGAAGTCCTTCATCCTCGCGTCGAAGCCTCCATGATCTACAGCCGGGAGCAAGGTTGGAACCGAATCGCCTACTGCCTGTTCGTCAACCACATTGCGGAGGCTATTCTCGCGCTGAGCTGGCGACGTCCCGCGTTGGCGGATGTGTTATGGCAAGACACATCGACGGCGTTGCAGCATGTGCGTAGCCAGCTGGAGGTAGCCGCGCCAGAGCTCGATGCGCTATTGCAAGGCGGCGCGCTGCCCTGCAAGACCAACTTCAAATTACGGCTCATGGCTCAGGCTGATCGCCAGGCGCAGTATGTGTCTTTGCCCAACCCTTGGCACGCTCTTCGGGTCATGGGGCGGGAGGTGGCCTATGGCTGAGCCAAATGCGCTGCCACGTACGATCCTGTCAGCAATAGAGCGATATCGACAGCAGTGTAGCGAACCCATGGCCGCCTTTTTCTACGATCTGCCTGCCTTGGCCGCCCACGCGCGTGCCATGAAAGCGGCGCTGCCACTTGGAGTGGAGCTGTACTACGCCATCAAGGCGAATAGCGAGCCCGCCATCATCGATACCTTGGCCCCTATCGTGGATGGCCTAGAGTTATCTTCCGGTGGAGAAATCGAGCGCGCGTGTCGCAGTGCCACGCCACGGCCATGGGTGTTATCGGGGCCTGGCAAGCTGGATGCAGACATGCGGAGTGCCATCGAACGGGGCGTGGAGGCGTTTCATGTCGAAAGCCTCGGAGAAATTGCGCGTTTGCAGTCCATCGCTGCAGCGATGGGCCATACACAGCCCGTTCTTTTGCGTATCAACCCCCAATTACCGGCATCGTTTTCCAGTCGTTTGCGCATGGCTGGCACGGCGACACCGTTCGGTATCGACGAAGTACAGCTCCCCAAGGCCGTCAGCGCCGTGGATAGCGCGCCAAACCTAACGCTCTGCGGCTTTCACGTGCATGCCATGTCGCACCAAACAAGCGAGCAGCGCCATCAACAGTTAATCGCGTTCTACCTGGAGCGGTGGCCATCGTGGCGAAGCCTGGCACGTTATCCCGAGCAACTGACGCAGCTCAACGTAGGAGGCGGCATTGGGGTGAATTATCGCCAGCCTTCCCACCAGTTCGACTGGGCTAGTCTCTGCCACGCGCTTGGTCAACAGCTCGACACCCTGTCCGCACCCCCACGCGTTCGTTTCGAAATCGGACGCTATCTCTCTGCCTTTTGTGGCTACTACGTCATGGAAGTGCTGGATACCAAAGTCAGTCATGGTGAAGGGTTTTTAGTCTGTCGAGGGGGGACGCATCAATTCCGCTTACCTGCAGCGCAGGGGCACGATCATCCGATCATTCACTTACCCCGCGACCCAACGCTATCGAGCAACGGCGAACAGCGCGCTTGGACGATCGTGGGGCAGCTTTGCACCCCAAAAGATGTATTGAGCCGACACCAAGAGCTGCGTGGCGTCAGGGTGGGGGACTTATTGGTGCTGCCTTTGGCAGGCGCCTATGGCTACAACATTTCCCATGCGGACTTCCTTTGCCATCCCCGGCCAGCTCAGCACTTTGTGACGGACACCGCTGAAGTGCTGCCTTCTCGCGCTGGGCCTCGTCGCGTGCTGGCTGCGGGCTACTCAGGCTAATCGTTATCCATTTCTCTATGTTGTGTAGGTACTCCATGACGTCACAAGCAACTTGGCTGCCCACGCGGGCGGTCATCGAGAACACCGTTGTCTCCACACCCTTTTCTTCTTTGGATAGCTGGCGCCACTACCGCCGTATCGAGCAGCGTGTCATTGGTCAACTGCTGCAAACCCTGCTGTATGAGGATGTGCTGAGCTATACCGTCGTGCCAAACCCGGCCGCAACGCGGGCTGGAGCGTCACGATTTTCGATCACGTTGGGTAGCCGCTGTTATAGCGTTGATGGGTGGGTATGCCACAGCTTCCATTTGATCCGCCTGGACCATTCCACGCTCTCGGTGAGTGGCGTGCCGAACCAACCCGATACCGTCAGTTTGCAGTGCTTCATCACGGATCTCGAAGAGACGCTGGGGGAGGGAGCCATTCAGCCAGGCTTCGTCAACGAGTTGGTACAGACACTCATCAAAGACACCCAATCGGCCACGTATGCGCTAAGTGACACTGCATCGCCTCAAACGTTGGAGGCGGATGCATTAGAGCGCTATTTCACGGATGCCCATAGTTACCATCCTTGCTACAAGTCACGGCTGGGGTTCTCCTTACAGGATAATCAGCGCTACGGCCCTGAGTTTGCTCAACCGCTGCGTGTCATTTGGTTGGCAGTGCCCAACCAGTTGGCTCATGCAAGTGCGGTGGACGGAGAAACCTGCCTAGGCCGGGCCATGGAGGAGGCCGGGCCTGAGGTGCTGGCGAGGTTGGAGGACTATCTCGAACGCCAGCAGCGTCGGCGCGATGAGGTCGTGCTCATGCCCGTGCATCCATGGCAGTGGGAAAATGCTCTGGTCGAGGTGCTCTATCCCGAGCTTGCCAGTGGCGATATTGCCTTCCTAGGGGAGGGCGAAGCGGTTTATACCCCTCAGCAGTCGATACGTACCCTGGCTCCGGTAACGCGTCATCTGCCCTATCTCAAGCTGGCGATGAGTATCACGAATACGTCTAGCGCACGTATCTTGGCGCGCCATACCGTCACCAACGGCCCCCTCATCACGCAGTGGCTTCAGCGGCTGATCGAGACGAATGAG
Organism: Halomonas sp. MMH1-48; assembly: GCF_022348105.1. Lineage (NCBI taxonomy): Bacteria > Pseudomonadati > Pseudomonadota > Gammaproteobacteria > Oceanospirillales > Halomonadaceae > Halomonas > Halomonas sp. MMH1-48. The sequence goes on along the minus strand of NZ_JAKRFL010000028.1, from coordinate 13,771 downwards.
ACCGCCTCCTCCGCGGGTTTCGTCCTATTGGGAGAGATCGCTGGCGTGGCCTTGGATGAGCGCGCATTTGCTGACAAGCGCTATGCAGAGGTGTATGGCAAGGTCGGGGCTATTTGGCGACAAAATATCCGCCAATATTTACATGAGGGCGAGCAAGCTGCCCCACTCAACGGGTTGAGCCAGCTTACTCGCACGTCGCAAGGGGAGCCCTCTGACCCATTCATCACCCCCTGGGTAGAGCGCTACGGGCTCGTTGCGTGGACGCGCCAACTGATCCGCGTCACGACGCTGCCGATCATCCATCTGCTGTTTGCGGAAGGTATCGGAATGGAGTCCCACGGGCAAAATATCGTCGTCATTCATCGTGATGGCTGGCCTACACGCGTTGCCCTCAAAGATTTTCATGACGGCGTACGTTTTAGCAAGGCGCAGCTCGCCCGGCCCGAGCTGGCACCCAAGCTCGAGCCGGTGCCTCCGCGCCATGCCGCGCTCAATCGCAACTCCTTTATCGTCACCGATGATCTAGCAGCGGTGCGTGACTACTCTTGCGATGCCTTTTTCTTCATTGCGCTTGGTGACATGGCCATTTTTTTGAAGCGCCACTTTGGCTTGGAGGAGACGCACTTTTGGGCCATGGCGGCAGAGGTCGTCAAAGAGTACCAGCGCGAGCATCCCCAGCACGCTGAGCGCTATCGCTGTTTTGACGTGTTTACTCCAGAGTGGGAGGTAGAGGCACTGACTCGTCGCCGTCTCTTTGGAGACGAGCAGCCCCAGGTCAAAAAGGTGCCCAACCCACTGGCCGCCTATGCACCTGAAGGAGCGCGCGTATGTTGAGAACGAATCAGCTAAAGCGTGCGCTGCTAGAGGGCAGGGAAGTCTACGGGGTGATGGCCTCCATGCCGACTGCTGCCTCGATTGAGTTGATCGGAGAAGCAGGCTTTGACTACGTGGTCATCGATACCGAGCACGTTCTGATCAACCCAGAAACCATCGAACACATGATCCGTACCGCAGAGAGCTATGGGATGACGCCACTGGTTCGAGTGGCGGATACGGACCCCAAACAGCTGCTGCGCCTGCTGGACGGCGGTGCGCAAGGCATCGTGTTGCCCAATGTGGCGTCGGCCGCGTCGTTAGCCGACGCGGTGGCTGCCTGTAAATACGCGCCTGAGGGAGCAAGAAGCCTCAACGCCGGTCGCCCTGGAGGGTTTGGTAAGTCCTCTCTCGCCGAGTACGTGGGGCAAGCCAACCAAGAAACGATGGTCGTTGCCATGATTGAAAGCCACCAAGGCGTGCAGCAAATCGAAGCGATTTGTGCCGTGCCTGGCTTGGATATGGTGCTGGAGGGTGCGGCGGATCTTTCCCAGTCCCTGGGGGTGACGTGGCAAACCGACCATCCAGACGTCGTCCAGTCGCTCGAGCATGTTCAGCAGACGGCCCAGGCATTCGGCATCCCTTATTGCGCCTTTCTCCGCCAATCCCGCGCTAAAGCGCGATGGCAGGCACGGGGTGTTCGCACCTTCATGCTGGGAGATGAACGAGGGATTGCGTTTCGCGCGCTGCAGAAGAGCCTTCACGAAGCTAAAGACGTTTCACACTGATCGATGTTTTCACGTTACTGATACCGTTTTGGAGGTTAGGCACATGACATCCGTTAATGCTCAGCACTATGCGCAACAGCAGATTCTGCAATGTTTGGTCGATGGGTGCTTGGTAGAAGGCTTGCTAGAGGGGCTCGATGCGCAGTGGAGCATCGTCGGTGACGACGAGAAAGCACTGACTGGCTTGTTTGGTGGTTTTACCCGTGATCCCGCGCAGCGTCTTTGGCGCTGGCCAGCAAAGCCGGGTTGGCATGTCGCGATGCTGCTTCAGCCTGGTATCACGCAGGCTTGGGAGAAAGTGCCGCAGACGCCGGTCGTGTTGGTCGACCATGCCGCAGGTCAGCATCACGCTTTGTCACCTGAGGCCTTCATGCATTACCTCTTTGCTAACGGAGGCGGGGATGACGCAGCCCTAACCCAGGGGCAGGAAGTATTTTTGCAGGCGCTCTCCGATACGCTTTGGCAAGCGACCAGCTCGGTGAAGCATCAGGTAAGAACGGCGGGTTTGCCAGCGCTTGCCACGGCTGATCATTTTGCTGTGATGGAGCAGTGGGCATCGCTGTTGGATCGCCCTTATCACCCCACGGCGAAAGCCAAGCAGGGGTTGAATAATCAGGAGTATCACGCCTATATGGCGGAGTTCAATCTGCCTATCGAACTCCGTTGGGTCGCCATCGACAATAACGCTTTGCTCAGTGGTGACGGTGTCAACGAAGAAACGCCGCTGCCAGTGCGCTGGCTCGCCAGCGAGACCAGCGCTGGGATGTTGGAGCAGGAGATGGTCGAGCGAGGCCTAGCGCATACGCATACCGCCATTCCGGTACATCCGTGGCAGTACGAGCATGCGTTGCCCCATTGGTTGCAAGACGCCTTTGAAGCCGGTGCCTGCGTGTCACTCACGACCGTCACGGAACCCTGGCTAGCCACCTCCTCGTTACGGTCGCTTGCGCCCACCACGGCCAGTCCGCACTTTCTCAAACTGCCCATGGCCATTTACTCTCTGGGGGCTTCTCGCTATTTACCGGCCGTGAAAATGATCAATGGCGATCTCAGTGCCCGCTTGCTGCAGCAGGCCAAGGCACGCGACGCTCGATTAGCGCAAGGCCTCTATCTATGTGATGAAAGCAAGTGGTGGGCGTATATGCCGCAAGGGGCAACGCTCTTTGATGAAGCGCCTCGTCACCTGTCGGCCATGGTGCGTAGCTACCCCTCTGAGTTACTGGAAGACGATACCGTGCGTTTGGTGCCCATGGCCACGCTGGGAACGCCACTACCGGGTGGTGAGCACCATGTGTTCGATGACTGGTTAGCCGAGCGGGAGTGGCCTGCGAGTGCATCATCCGTGACAGCCCTCTTCGGCGAGCTGTGCGACCGCTTCTTCGAGATCAACCTACGCCTGTTTCGGTTGGGGATGCTGGCAGAAGTCCATGGGCAGAATGCGGTCATGGTCTTTAAATCAGGCCGGTGTCACGGCGTGCTGTTACGCGATCATGACTCGCTGCGTATCTGCGTTGAGCGGTTGGAACAGCATGGGATGCAGGACCCGTGCTACCGCATCAAGCAAGGTCACTCCAATACCCTTTACCACGATAGCCTGGAAGCCCTGCTGTTTTGGCTGCAAACCCTTGCCATTCAAGTCAATCTACGCGCCATCATCGACGCGCTGGTAGGCTACTACGGAGTCTCGGCGCACACTCTATGGGAGACGTTGGCGATACGGTTGAGAGCCCAGCTGAACGAGGTTGCTTTTGACCAACATGACCGGGATAGACTGCTAAAGCAGTTGTTCGAACAGGAGCAGTGGCCCTATAAACGCCTGATTTCACCCATCATCGAGCGAGCGGGGGGGCCAGGCAGTATGCCCTTCGGCACCAGCGCAACCTGTAATCCGCTTCGCCAAGTTATCGTTTCGAAGCAGCAACGCCACCAGGAAGCGGTCACGGAGCACTGAGTCAAAAGCCGCCTAGTAGATCTGCTAGGCGGCTATTCAATCAACATGCCGAATTAGCAAAACCAAGCGGGATGGTTTGCTTTCAGCGCTCGCCGCTTCTCGTCCTCCTGCGTCTGCTTTTCCTCTGCAGCACTCGCTAGCGCCTCTGCGCGGTGAGGAGGCACCACGAAGAGCCCATCGTCATCTCCAATGACCAGATCCCCTGGGGTTATGACACACCCCTCGATTGTGACGGGCGTATTGATTTCACCCTCTAGCGAGAGTGCCCGGGTGGTTAACGGGCTTGTTCCCCGTGCAAAGGTGGGGAGCGGCAGCTGAGAAAGATAGGCCCAGTCGGTGACCGGTCCATTCGTCACCACGCCCGCCAAGCTCTTTTGTAAGGCGGCGTAAGCGCGAAACTCCCCCCAGCAGGCACGTTGAACATCGCTGCCGACGTCGATCACCAGCACGTCGCCTGGGCGTGCCATGATCAGCGCCTCACGGATGATGCTGCCATCCACATGGGGAATGCGTACCGTGAGGGCCGTGCCTAAAAGCCGAACAGGGCGCTTGAGTGGCAGAAGGGTCGCGATGGCTCCGATATCGGTAAAATGTCCGAGTGTCGAGGTGGCAATGTCCTCGAATCGTTGCCGCTGCTGGGGGGTGATGTTTTCTTGACGGGGAAGGACATGGAACATGGGACTCTCTTTGTTTACCTCGAGCGCGCTAATAGCGCGTGCGGTGAAGTAAATAAACGAAGAAGGGCGCGCCGATGCCGGCCACGAAAATGCCTGCGGGCAGGTCTTTGGGAAGAAAAGCGACCCGGCCTAGCAAATCGGCATATAGGACGATCAGTGCCCCGACCAGCGCCGATACGGGAAGGAGGCGTGCCATATGGCGTCCCACGAATTTAGACGCGATATGCGGCGCTATTAAGCCCACGAAACTGATGGCCCCTGCATAGGCCACCGCAGCGCCTGCCAACACCACAGCGCAGGCCAGTAGGATGACTCGGCTACGTATCACCGCGACGCCTAGCCCTTGTGCCACCTGATCCCCCAGCGCCATGGCATCTGCATGGCGGGCGAAGGCCAAACATACCGGTGTGGTCACCACCAGCCACGGCAGTAAGCCATAGACGTCCCGCCACTGGGCTGCATACAAACTGCCGGTGAGCCAGACGTAGGCCGACATGGCCGCAGCGTCGCTGCTAATGACGATTAAAAGCGTGGTGCCTGCGCCCATGGCCGCGGCCAAACCAATGCCCACGAGTACCATACGTGACGGGTGCAGCCCATTTTTCCAAGCGAGTGTAAAGACCAGCAAGGTCGATACCAGGGCACCCAACATGGCAAAGAGTGGCAGCCAATGAATGCTAAAGATGCTGCTAAGCAGTGCTAAAAATAGAACCGCCGCAAGGGCGGCACCGCTCGTGATGCCGATGACGTCAGGAGACGCCAGGGGATTACGCACGATACCCTGCAAGAGAGCACCTGCCATCGCCAAGGCGCTACCCACCAAGATTGCCAGCACGATTCTCGGTAGGCGTAACTCCCAAACGATAAACGCAATGTCGCTACTTTGCGGCGCTGCTAACGCCTTCACAACGTCCACGAACGCGGTAGGAAAGCTCCCCAAGCTCAGCGATACGCCCGCGCTGGCAAACAGCAAAACGGCCAAACTGACGACCGTGAGCAGCGACCGATCGTCATGGCGCTGTTCAGAAGAGATAAAGGAGCGTGAAATATGCGATGTCATTGGGCTGCCATGTTGCGTCGCGCCAGATAAATGAAGAAAGGCGTCCCTAGCAAAGCGGTCATCACGCCTACAGGGATCTCCTGGGGAGCAATTAAAAATCGCGACGCCACATCTGCCAGCAATAGAAGGCTGGCGCCCAGTAGCGCGCAGGCGGGCAACAGCCAGCGGTGATCGATACCAAACAGACTCCTCGCCATGTGAGGAACGATCAACCCTACGAACCCGATCATCCCCGACAAGGCCACGGAACTACCCGCCAATACGATCACGACGAGCCCAAGCAGCAGTTTGATCGTGGTGGCCTGTAACCCCAGACCTGTTGCCATGTCATCGCCTAACAAGAGCGCATTGGCATGACGGACCAGCAGGGTGCAGAGAAGGAGCGCTGCGCCAAATAGCGGTAATAAAGGAGCCACCAGCGCAAGTTCTCGCCCGGATACCGAGCCTGCCAGCCAGTAGAGCACGCTTTCGAAGCTTTGCTGATCGATCACCAGGAGCCCCTGGCTAAAGGCGACGAACATGGCCGTCACGGCCACCCCGGCCAGTACGACGCGCAGCGGCGATAGCTCACCGCGTCGTCCTCTACTGAGCAGAATGACTAAGAGCGCCGCCACCGATGCACCGAAAAGCGCCGCCCAGACATAGTGGGCAGGCGCTGAAAGCGGCAGTAAAGACACGGCCACCACGACAAAAAACATGGCCCCCGCGTTGATGCCTAGGATGCTAGGTGAGGCCAGCGGGTTGCGTGTGATGGTTTGTATCAGAGCCCCGGCAATGGCGAGGCTCGCACCCACTAACGCTGCGATGATCGCCCGCGGTAGACGCTCGGTGATGAGGATGATGTGTGCGACATTGCCGGGATCATAGTGATGTAAGGTTGACCACAGCGCGTGCCACGCAATATCGCTCGTTCCTGATAGCGTGCTGGTTAAAAATGCGCTCCAGGTCACCATCACCCCAAACAGCAGCCCGAGACTTTTAGCGAGGTGGCTATCTAGCATCCTGCGTCTCCTGGCGGCTAGCAAGCGCATCACCTTGCTCGATGCCTTCAAGACCATAGTGGCGATACAGGTCATCGAGCATGGCATTGGCGGCGAGTATACCGCCGCCCATCATCCAGTTGACGGGGTCGACTTCGAATACCCGCTGATGTTCGACGGCCTCTAGCTGCTGCCACAAAGGGTGGGACGACCAGTGCTGGTAGTTATCGAGAATGGCGGGGTCCGGCTCCAGCAGCACGAAAATGACATCGGCATCCAACATAGGGATGTTCTCCGTGCTGGAAAGCTTCATGCCCCACCCGTGCGTGTTCAAGGTGTCGGGTTGTTCGAACCCTAGCTCGTCGAGAATATAGCCTGCAAAGCCGCCCGAGTAGATACGCAGGTGATCACTTTTGAAGCGGATCACCGCGACTTTTTGCGGCCACGCGTCTCCGAGCGCGTCTGCTATCTGTCGGTGAAAGTCGTCGACACGTGTCGCCCAATCGCGCAGTAACGCATTGGCTGCTTCCTCGCGACCTGTGGCATCAGCCACCAGGGTCAGCGTCTCTTTGAAGTCATAAACGTTATCGGCCGTGGCAGTGGGGGCAATGGCTGTCAGCAACGGCCGTATTCTCTGATGACGAAAATCCGTGGCCACGATGACATCAGGGTTCAGCCAAGCGATTTTTTCCAAGTTTGGCTGTGTTTCCAGGCCCACGTGCGGCACGTCGTTTAATTCGTCGCGCAGGTAGCGATACATGGGTTTTTCCAACCATGAGTCCACCACGCCAATGGGAGTGATCCCCAAGGCGACGGCGCTATCGGTGGCTCCTTGGTAAAGCGTTACGACGCGTTCAACGGAGGATGTTTGGCTCCTAAGGGGTTGGGCGGCACAGGTAGCGCCCATCAAGCTCACGACGAAGGCAATGCTCAGCAGCGTTTTGCCCCATGAAGGTCGCCAGGTGATTCGGTGCGTTTGAAAGGGGGTCATTTGGCTCTTCCTTGAAGCGACGTTTGCGGCTGGCCGTTTGAGGAGGAAGGTATCGCCATGTTCAACGAGGCACCTGTGCGCCCCAACATCCACGCCAAAGGGAGACAGGCCAGCGCGATACCCGCCAAGACAAGAAAGGACACGTGCAGGGCAGAGGCGCTGGCCTCGGAGTAGGCGATGCCCAGGTCCAGGGATGCTCGTACACTCATGTCGTAGTAGACCGATAGGGCGACCACTCCGAGTGAGGAGACGAGTCGACGCGCCATGTTGTTCATGGCCGAGGCCTGGGCCACCTGCTGCTCAGGAAGATCTTTCATGCCCACCGTGGTCGCTGGTAAGTAAGCGAACCCCAACCCCATGCCGCGAAGCCCCATCCAGGCTGCAATGATCCAAACGGAGGTAGCCGCGCTCAGCGTGCCGAGGCCTATCAAGCTGATGACCGTGGCAATCAGGCCTAAACCAATACACCATTGAGGGGGTGCCCGGTCGATACAGCGGCCTGCAATGGGCGAACAGGCAGCGGCAGCCAGCGCAGTGGCTAGAAACACGAGGCCTGTCGTCAGCGGGCTAAAGCCCAGCGTGTTCTGCATCCACAGAGGGATTAACAAGATGCATCCAAACAGGATGATCGATTGCAAACAGGCGAGCAGCACGCTGTAGCGAAAGCGAGGGTGGTGAAACAGTGACAGGTCGAGTAGCGGCTGAGCCTGCTGTCGCTCGACGCGTATGAACAGCGTTAACGCGATGGCACCTAGCAGGAGCGGTACGAGAGTAGCGGGACGCAACAGGTCTGATAACGTTTCAACGCCGTTGAGAGACAGCAGTACGCCCCCGATACCCAGCGTGATGAGACAAAAGCCCGGTAAGTCAAACTGGCGTCGAGGCGGCCGCGAGTCGGCGGATAAATAACGATAGCCGCATATCAGCCCTAGGATCGCGAAGGGCATATTCATCAAAAACAGGGCGCGCCACTGGCTGACCTCCAGCAGTAGCCCTCCCACCGCCGGTCCGATGGCGGGCGCCATCATCACGGCAAAGCCCCACACACCGCTGGCCCGTCCCCGCTGTTCGCGCGGGTAAGCAGAAAAAATCAACGACAGAGACAGCGGAATCATCAAGCCAGCGGCGATTCCTTGCACGCCTCGGGCTACGATGATGCCATTGAGATGTGGCGCAAAGGCACCCAGCCCCGAGCCGGCCAAAAAACCGCACAGGCCCACGAGGTAAACCGTTTTTCGCCCCCATCTGCCCGCTAAATAGCCCGTTAGCGGCATTGTCATCGCCATGGCAATCATAAAGATGGTCACCACCCAGCTGACCTGGGTGGCGCTAGCGTTAAACGTCACCATGAGGTCAGCGACGGCTAGGTTAAGAGCGCTGTTATTGAGGCTGACGGTAAAGGTGCCCAGTAGCACGCTGATCAGCACTTTTTTGCCGTTGGAGGTCGCGTTCGGCATGAAACCCGCTTTCTGAGATGTCATGGGGATATGGCAAAGCAGACGTGCTGCTATGACGCCTTAGCCAGAGGGGGATGATGCCATGTTAAAGGTATTTAATGCAAATAGTTATCAGTTGTGATTGGGCGGGGGTGCGTCAGTCGCCGCGCTCTCAAAGGAGAGCAGCCGCTACCTCTACTGCACCAAACATCGCCACCCCGGCGGCCACCGGCCAGCCCAGTGAGCGCAGCCGTCGCCACACCAATAGCGTGACGCCAAGGCCTATCGCTGTGGCGAGCCAAGAGATGGCGTTGGGGTTGACCGGTACGATCGAGACGCCCAACACGGCGGCAATCATCATCGGGCCCAGAATCACCAGCCATTGGGGCATGGCATTCATGCCCGCTGCGCTACCAAGACGGCGCTGCATCCATAAAAAGGGCACCACTCGCATCAGCAACGTGCCGAGTGCGCAGATAATGACGGCGATCCACATGGTGCTGCTCATGGGCGGCTCCTCCGTGGTTGGAACGTGACCGTATAAAAGCACAGCGCGCCGCAGGCGGCGGCCAGCGGAATCGCGACATTGCTCCACCCGGCCAAGTTCAAGGCCAGCGCGGCAAGGATGGTACACAGCACGGCGGCGGCCCAGCGCTGGTCGGTAAAGCGCGGTGCCACCATGGTAAGAAATAGGGCTGGAAGGGCGAAGGGCATGATCTCCCCCAGCAGCGGCCAGCGGGCGGTGACCGCCTCGCCGCCGGACGCGCCGACGATGGTACCGATGATCCACACCGCCCACGCCAGCAGCGAGGCACCCACGAACCAACTGAACCGCTTGACTTCCGGTAGCTGGGGTAGCCGTGTGAGTGCCAAGGCAAAGACTTGGTCGGTCAGGCCGTGCATCAACCAAGGCCAGTGGCGGCTGCGGGGCAGCAGCGCGGCCAAATTGGGGCCGTACACCACGTGGCGCACGTTGATGAGCAGCGTCATGATGACCACCAGCCACAGCGGTGCGCCCGCGGCAATCATGCCCACGAACAGAAACTGCGACGCACCCGCATAGATCAGTGCTGAAATGGCGGCGGCTTCCCAGGTGGTAAAACCGGCCTGCGTCGCGACCAAACCAAACGAGAGCGCGACTGGAATATAGCCGCCTAGTAGCGGAATGGCTTCACGCACACCCTGTAAGGCAGAGCGCAGCGATGAGTGCTGGGCGTTAACGGTGTGATCGGCTGGCTGGCTCATGAGCGGGTGCCCTCTAGCCCGTAGGTGACGGTGAGCAGCAGAGTGGCTTCTGCCGCCTGAGTGCGGTAAAGGTGTGGCTGATCGGCGGGGAAAGTGACGCTATCGCCGGGAGCGAGCGAGAGCGTTGCGCCTTCTGGTCCGGCTTCCAAATAGCCGCTGATCAGCGTCAGCGTCTCTTGGGTGCCCGGTGTGTGGGCCTCGGCGTGGCGCAGGGTGTGGGGCGCGCAGCGCATCCAGTAGGCATCTACCTGTGGTGCGCCTTTACCTTGGTCAATCAATTGTACCTGCACGCCATCCTCGCCGAGCGGCACGCTAATCGGTGCAACTAGGGTGCCAAACGGAACGTTGAGTTGGACGGCCAGCCGCCAGATCGTGTCGAGCGTCGGGTTGCCATTGCCTTGCTCTAAGCGGCATAGGTTGGATTTCGCGATGCCCGCCGCGTTGGCAAGTTGCGAGAGCGATAAATCCTGCGCTTTACGAAGCGCTTGGAGGTGTTGGCCTAGCGTAACAAGAGAGTGCTCGTCCATGGACGTCCTCGCTGTTCCTTTTATAGAACGTTCTATATAAGGAACAGCGATCTGTCAATCGACGAGCCACAAAGGAGCGTTAATCAGGCTTGCGCGCTCGACAGGCGGCGGCGGTAAACAGCACATCGGTGGAGGAGTTGAGCGCCGTTTCGGTAGAGTCTTGCACCACGCTAATCACAAAGCCAATGGCGACGGCCTGCATGGCCACTTCGGTCGGAATGCCGAACAGGCTGGCGGCCATGGGAATCAGCATCAACGAACCGCCCGCCACGCCAGACACGCCGCAGGCCGCCAGAGCCGATACGATGCAGAGCAGCAGCGCGGTGGGGAAGTCCACGCTAATTCCCAGGGTGTGCGTAGTCGCCAGCGTAATCACGGTAATGGTGATCGCCGCCCCGCACATATTGATGGTGGCACCTAACGGAATGGAGATCGCGTAGGTGTCGGCATCCAGGTCCAAACGGCGGCAAAGTTCCAGGTTGACCGGAATGTTGGCCGCCGAGCTGCGAGTGAAAAACGCCGTAATGGCGCTGCCCCGTAGGCAGGCAAACACCAGCGGGTAAGGATTTTGGCGGGTAGCCAAGTAGACCAATAGCGGGTTACTTACTAGCGCAACGACCAGCATACAGCCAACGATCACCCCCAATAGCTGGGCGTAGTTCAGCAGTGCCTGAACGCCAGACTCCGCGAGTGTACCGGCCACTAAGCCGAAAATACCCAGGGGGGCCAAGCGAATCACCAGGGTGACGATACGCGTAATCGCCGCCGATAAATCGCTCAGCGCTTGGCGAGTCGTGTCGCTGGCCTGGCGAAGTGTCAACCCCAAACCAATGGCCCAGGCTAGAATGGCGATGAAATTGGCGTCCATCAGAGCCGTCACAGGGTTCGCCACCGCGTTGAGTAGTAAGTCACGCAGCACGGTAAAAATATCGCTTGGCGGGTTGCCGTCGACTTGTCCCGCATCCAAGGCCAGCTCCGTGGGAAGTGCGAAGCTTGCGGCTACGGCAATCAACGCGGCAATCAGCGTACCTGCGACGTAGAGTAAGAGCACCGAGCGAATATGGGTCGGCTGGCCCGCCTGATGGGCGGCAATGGCCGCCGCCACCAGTACGAAGACCAAAATAGGTGCCACGGCCTGCAGCGCGGCAATGAAAAGCTGCCCGAGAAGCGCTACATCGCTGGCTATGTCGGGTACTAGTAGGGCCAACAGCACCCCAGCGACAATACCGATGACGATTTGAGGAATAAGCCCCAGCCGTAACAAGGGTCGAAAAACGGTGGTAGCGGTGGCAAACATTGCGTGACTCTCAGGTAGTAAAAGGGGGTAAGCGATGCGGCAGTAACCGCTACCGCGCCTGAAAGGGGCAGCATTCTATCAGTTGAGGGCTTCTCTGGGGTGGGTGTGCCAAAAATCGGCACCCGCTGTCACAGAGATGAGCGCCAGACTATACTTCGCTTGCTGCGGGGCATCATCGCAGCGTGGCTTTAGTGCTACTTCCCGCCTATCACAAAAGAAGAAGAAGGAACGTTTCATGCGTATGAAAGTGTTGTTTGCTGCACTGCTGATGCTGTGCAGCTCGTCGCTCGTCATGGCGGCCGACTACTACGTCGATATCACCAACCGTACTGGCTACACCATTTACTATATGTACGTGAGCCCGGCGGATTCGAAAAGTTGGGAGGAGGACGTGCTGGGCAGCGACGTGTTGATGAATGGGGATACCCAGCGCGTGACGCTAACGGGGTATAAAAGTCCCTTATTCGATATTCGCTTGGTCGACGAGGACGATGACAGCTATACCTTCTGGAACGTCGATGTTTCTACCCAAGATATCGTGGTGACGCTAGAGCATTTAGACTAATCATAAAAACGGCCTGCCACTCGAAGAGCGGCAGGCCGTTCGCATCGCTCGTTAGGGACGAGCGTTCAAACACTTCAAGCAGCGGCGCTGGCTTGTGCCACGGAGGCGCGGTTGGCTGCTGACAAGGCGTTAGCCGTTTGATCGACGCTGAAACGTGCCATGTCGGCATAAGCCTGTTCGGTAAGGGCGAGCACATCGGGAGAAGCGCCCCATTTCAACAACATGTCATCAATATGGCGCTCAGCCGCCTCAAACTGGCCACAATGGCTCAGCAGTTTGGCAATGGTGTAGTCACACTGCGGTGTATCGAACATCTCTTCCTTGATTTCTTGAATGGCCAGTTCAAGGCCCGCCTGCGAGATATCGACCAGAGAATGGGTATGCATGCCACGACTCCTTGTGAATGCCATTGGCTGCTCGAAATAGCAGCGTAAGTGTCGAAACGCTATTTGTACGCGTCTTGTACTCTTCGAGAGTAATACAGAGATTGGTGAGAATCAATCACCGTTTTCGACTGTCTGCAAAAATTCACATGGATCAAAAGCCATAAAAAATCCCCACATTTTGTGTGGGGATTTTCGCTGTGATGGAGCGCTCAGCATCTATCATTAGAGCGTCATAGTGGCTAGCAAAGTGACCAAACAGCCTGTGAAGAATGACACGGTGGCAACGGTCACTACGTCAGGTTGTTTTGCTTTTGCACGACTATGCTTTTGTTCCATAAGAAATTTCTCAAGATGCTCTCGGCTGCCAGGCTGGGTGCCCTGGTAGATGTGTTGACGGATCATGCAACCTCCCAAACGGTCGGTAATGTGGTCGATCCCCCCTCAGAGAGTACAGCTGCGCCAAGTTTCATGCCCTGACGAGCGCGATGAACTCATACCCACATCATAGACCAGCGGTACCGAAAAGGAGTTCATAAAAGCTATACAAAATGTTAACGATGATGACATGATCGGGTCATGAACGCAGTGTCCAGTAGCCACCCCAGAGCCGCGTGATGGTGGTGATCAAGCACGCAGCAGCGAACAGGCAAGCCAACAAGGGAAACGCCGTGGGGAACAAACAGAACAACACGAACGCCGCGACCGTTTCGGTGCCCTCGGTCAAGCCTTCTAAATAGTAAAAGGCTTTTTTAGGAAAGTTAGGCCGTTCTATCTGCCGGGCCTTGGCGGCGATGGCGAAGGCCAAAAATGATGTGCCGGTGCCAATGAACGCAAAGAGCAGCAGCGCAGCAGGCAGTGCATTCTGCGCAGGGTCTGCCAGCGCAAAGCCGAGCACTACCGACGCATAAAAGACAAAATCAAGCCCAATGTCTAGCCCGGATTTCTCATAGCACCTCAGCAAGTATCTTACCCAAGACGTAATGCTACTAAAAACCTATTGGCACGGTTTAAACTGCCTACTTTTTAACCACTTCCCGTCGTTCAGACACACTTCC
>NZ_JAKRFL010000027.1:0-32647 GCF_022348105.1 Halomonas sp. MMH1-48 | reverse complement strand
ACGCCTGACGACCATAGCACGCGTGAACCACCTGATCCCATGCCGAACTCAGAAGTGAAACCGCTTAGCGCCGATGGTAGTGTGGGGTCTCCCCATGCGAGAGTAGGTCATCGTCAGGCACTTATTACGAAACCCCGGCCATCTGGTCGGGGTTTTGCTTTTTAGGGGTCTCCCCCTGAAGAGTAGCGGAGCGCCGCCCGCCGGGTGGCCGGCCCGAACATAATCAGGCACTTATACCGCAAAGAACCCAGCCAACCGGCTGGGTTTTTTGTTTGTCCATCGATCCCGTCGTTTTATGTCAGCCTTTTTATGTCAGAATGTGCACTCCAAGGAGGAGCGCTATGACACAAATGCAATGGGATCAATTACTTTCCCCTCGACGCCTTCACGATAAACGAACAGACAGCACCCGAGAAATTGGGCGCAGCCCCTTTCATAAAGATCATGATCGCATTGTTTTTTCTGGCTCTTTCCGACGCTTGGGCCGTAAAACCCAGGTTCATCCTCTGACGGAAAATGATCATATCCACACGCGTTTGACTCACTCCCTCGAAGTTGGCTGCGTTGGCCGTTCGCTGGGGATGATCGTCGGTGAACTACTGCGTGACCGTCTCCCCGATTGGATAACGCCTGCCGATCTTGGTGTCATCGTGCAAACCGCGTGCCTTGGGCACGACATTGGTAACCCGCCCTTTGGTCACGCCGGTGAGTACGCTATCCGCGACTGGTTCCGTCGCGCCCAAGGAAGCGGGCTTCTGGATGGTCTGTCCGAGGCCGAGCGTGAAGACCTGTTGACCTATGAAGGCAATGCGCAAGGCTTTCGGGTGATTACCCAGATCGAGTACAACCAGTTCAACGGTGGCATGCGCCTATCGGCCGCCACCTTGGGCACACTGCTGAAGTATCCATGGACGGTGCGCTATGGCGGGCGAGCGGGTAAGTTTGGCTGCTATCAGTCCGAACAGGCGCTGTTAACCGAGGTAGCAGATGCGGTTGGGTTACTTCCTCAAGGGGAGCAGCGCTGGTGTCGCCACCCGTTGGCTTGGCTTGTCGAAGCGGCAGATGATATTTGCTACGCCTTGCTAGACCTGGAAGACGGTCTGGAGATGGGCATTTTGCGCTACGAGGAAGTGGTCGAGATTTTGCGCCAAATTGCCGGTGAGTTCCCACCGGAGTATGCCGAGATGCAGCGTAAAAATGTCTCGCAACGCCGCCGTATTGCCTTGCTCAGGGGCGCTGCCATGGAGCGGGCCGTGAATGATGTAGGTGCGGTATTCGTGCAGCATGAGCAGGCGCTACTCAGCGGTACCCTCAGCGAAGATCTGTTAGAGCTGTGTCACCCGGATTTGGGCTGGGGGGTGCAGTCGGCCAAGCAGCTGGCTCGTGAGCGGATATTTCAAAATGAGCGTAAGGCAAAGCTGGAAATTGGTGCCTACACCACGCTGGGAATTTTGTTGGAAGCCTTTATCGGCGCGGCTCATGAGTTGCATCACACGGGCCACAGCTCTTTCAAACACCAGCGGGTACTGGCACTGATCGGTGAGAACACGCCACTGCCGTCATGGACGCTCTATGACAGCTACCGTCGCATGCTGGACTTCATTGGGGGGATGACCGACCACTATGCAGTCGATCTTGCTCAGGAGATGGGCGGGCGGCTGCGCGGCGATTGAGCCCGGCCCTCACACGGATGGCTGGCGAAGGTGTTTGAGTTCCATCAGCCGTGCCCGCTCTAGCAAAATATGGATAACCTTGTCATGAATGGCATCGCTCATTTGCCCAGGCGTGAGCTCCGTCAGCTGGCGTGCCAGCTGTTCTCCGCTAACGACCAGAATGTCCGGTGAGGCCTCGCTGGTGTCGATCTCCCAGCCCGGCAGCACCAGAACGCCTTTTACCGGTACGGGCACGCCGCAACGCCGTTCGAGCCACTGGCTGAGCCAGCTAACGCCCTGGCGCGTTTTATGTAGGGGTCGCCGCTCCTGCCAATGGGGGAAGCGCAGTCGCTCACGCTCGACTGCGACGCAGTTCAGCTCTTTGCCATCGCTGCCAATGGCCAGTGCCCTTGCGCGAGTTTCCACGACGAACACGCCATGGGGCGTGACCACGACATGGTCGATGGTAAAGCTATCCGTGGGAACGTCGTGAAAGACGTAATAGGGATGCGCCTCGGGACGTACTAAACGCTCCAGCTCTTGGCCCACGGCAAGTTCGCAGGCAAGACCGAGCTTCAAGCGGCGAATGCGCTGATAGTCACGCACCAGCAGCAGTGAAAATGCCAGCACCAAGAGCGTGCTCAGCAGCCCATATAGCGCCCATTCGACCCAGTCCTGTTTATCGACGAAGAGCATCCGTCCCATACCATAGACGAGCGGTGCAAGGCTGACCAAGGGCCCCAATGTACCGTTAAGAAACAAGCTGGAAAAGGCTTGATCGAGCCTGTGACGCAGCGCTTGGCCCGGTTCGCGCAGCGGTGCATCGAAAGGGGAGTGAACGCGGGCATCGTGAAGGCTACGCAGGGCTAATACGATGCCGCCCATGGCTGCCATGGGAAACAAAAAGATCAGCGGTAGCAGGTATTCCAACCAAACCATTGTCGTGCCTTGCCCTTTCGCCAGGAGCTGAGAGTATGCGTTGGACGCGTCAACCGCCAGCCAATTTCACTTGATAACCCATTGAGGTTAAGGCATCGCGCAGAGTTTCGCGATGGTCACCCTGGATTTCTATGACGCCCTCTTTGACAGCTCCACCGGTACCGCAGCGCTGCTTGAGGGTTTTGGCGAGTACTTTGAGTTCTGCCTGAGTCAGAGGCACGCCGCGGATGGTCGTGACGCCCTTGCCTTTTCGGCCGCTGGTTTCACGGCGGATGCGCACGATACCGTCCAGTTCGGCCAGGCGCGCTTGTTCGCTGGTGTCTTCACAGCGACAGTCATCGATCGGGGCCCGGCAGTCGGGACACGTCTTGCCATGCTCAGTGGAGTAAACGAGGCCACCGAGCTGATCACGTAATGAGGCCATACTATTTCTCTGTTGAGTGATGGGGCATTGCCGCCTGCCATCGCTCGTGAGTCAGTTGTTCAACGACCGCAGGTAGCTGATACATGTTGCTAATCATAATAGCGCCTTCCGGCGTTGCCTCGGCATCGGGAAAGCGATTCAGATGAATGACGGTCATACCTGCCTGCAGGGCTGCCTGTACGCCAACGAGCGCATCATCAATGGCAATGCAGTCGTGTGCCGCAAAGCCCATGATACTGGCTGCGTGAAGATGTAAACAGGGCTCTGGCTTCCAACAGTTGGCGGTGTAGCCGCTAAACAGCCTGTGACCGAAATACGCGCTGAGGCCGGTGGCGTTCAACGCAGTGCGGATCTTGGTTTCAGGTCCGTTGGAGACGACGGCACTGGGGTAATGTGCCAAGGCGTCGAGCGACTCCCGGGCGCCGGGTATGGTGGTGAGTTCGCGGGCAAGACGCTCAGCCAAGTTGGCGCGCATGGTTCGCTCCATGCGGTCCAAGCGTTCGCCATCGACTTCGCCATGACGCGTTTGCAGTTCTGCCACGATGCGTCGGAAGCGGGCACCTCGAAACTCCCCTAAATAATCGGAAGAGGCAAATGGCAGGCCCACCGTGTTGAGGCCACGAGCCATCTCTTCGGCCAACAAGGGTTCGCTATCGACGAGAGTGCCATCACAATCAAACAGCAGAAGTGGAAGCGGCATGAGAGTTCCTTGCAGCGTGACAAGCGCTACTCACGTTAGTTTAAGCCGACTAGGCCACTATTGAACGAGATTTTTCGAGCTTTGTGAACACTGTTTTATAATTTTTTACAGTGTGTCTGCTCAAGGGAAGCGCTGCCCGCTACGGATATGATGGCAACGCTTCAGTTTTCAGGCACTCCATGTGAATCGCTATGAGACCGGCTATAGTAGGTAGGCGACGCCGCAATAACCATAAAATGGAGATATATATGCGACTTACCCCTTGGTTCCTATCATTAGTGGTGGGCACTGTGCTCATGACCTCTGCGGGCAGCGTATTGGCAGAGCCGGAAACCGACGCCAGTAGCGAGCAGCACCAGGCGCTGGATGATGCGGCTCTGGAAGAGAAATACGGTATCAAGGCCGGTGCCGTTCAGCGTGATGAAGCCACCGAAACGGCGGCAACGGAAGAGTCGGAAGACACTGCTGACAACGGTAGTGAAGAGCGTGACAACACCGAGGGTGGTACCGGCGGTACCGGAAGCGCCGAGGATGCCATCGAGAACGGCGAGGATGAGCAGAGTAACGACGATAACGAGTGACCGCGCTTAGCGAGAAAGGCGTCGTGAGTTGGCGCTGCTGCGTCGATGGTAAGGTTGCATGGCTTTCTGGCTGGTAATCCACCAGGGCGCATAGCGCCCGCTCATGGCGTTTAGCAACGCTTTTTGCACCACAAGGCCAGCTTCCATGCTGGCCTCCATTTTTTCAGTCACCATGCGCTGATTTTCTCGCATCATGGAAGGGCTAAAAAAGGGCTGTGTTTGCCAAAGCTGTTGGCGTCTGGCGATGGTGGACAATGACGAGCTCCACAGCTCCATCCCCATCATGCTGGCTTTCCACAGGTCGAATAGGGCTGTCGTAGTGTAAAAAGAGGGTGGAGAGTGCTTCATGGTGAGACCTATCTGATGAGAAATGATGGCTGACTGTCTTTAGTCATAGTCTATTTTTGCTGCATTGCAATAAAAAAGGCGGCCTGCAGGCCGCCTTTATATAAAGGGTGTACCGTTTATTTGATTTTGGGTGCCAACTCGCCGCGCTCGTAGCGCTGGAACATTGCTTCCAGGCTGATCGGTTTGATTTTGCTTGCGTTGCCCGCCGTGCCAAACGCTTCGTAGCGGGCGATACAAAGATCGCGCATGGCGCTGACGGTCTCTTTCAAGAATTTGCGCGGATCGAATTCCGACGGATTCTCCGCCATGAAGCGACGCACGGCACCGGTGGAGGCTAAGCGCAGGTCGGTATCGATGTTGACCTTGCGAACGCCGTGCTTGATGCCTTCGACGATTTCCTCGACCGGGACGCCGTAAGTTTCTGGGATCTGGCCGCCGTAGCGGTTGATCACTTCCAGCCACTCTTGCGGAACGGAGGAGGAGCCATGCATGACCAGGTGGGTATCCGGAATGCGCGCATGGATCTCTTTGATACGCTGGATGGAGAGGGTGTCGCCGGTCGGCGGCTTGGTGAATTTGTAAGCGCCGTGGCTGGTACCAATGGCAATCGCCAGCGCGTCGACCTGAGTCGCCTTGACGAAGGCGGCGGCTTCTTCGGGGTCGGTCAGTAGCTGTTCCATGTCCAGCTTACCTTCGGCACCAATGCCGTCCTCTTCACCGGCCATGCCGGTTTCCAGGCTACCCAAGCAGCCCAGCTCGCCCTCGACCGATACGCCACAGGCGTGGGCCATCTCGACCGCGCGACGGGTAACGTCGACGTTGTAGTCGTAATCCATCGGCGTCTTGCCATCTTCGCCTAGCGAACCGTCCATCATCACGGAGGAGAAGCCCAGCTGGATCGAGCGCTGGCAGACAGCGGGGCTGGTGCCGTGATCCTGGTGCATGACCACCGGGATGTGCGGAAACTCTTCCACCGCCGCCAGAATCAGGTGGCGCAGGAAAGGCGCACCTGCATATTTGCGTGCGCCAGCGGAAGCCTGCACGATCACCGGAGAGTCGGTGGCATCGGCGGCTTCCATGATCGCCCGCATCTGTTCGAGGTTGTTGACGTTGAATGCAGGGATGCCGTAGCCGTATTCGGCGGCGTGGTCGAGCATCTGGCGCATGCTAATTAAAGCCATGGGGTCACCTTGTCGGTTGTCGGTGTGAACGGGTGCAGTGAGCGTGTAGTGTTATCGTGTCGCTTCAGCCGCGCTTTGCTGCGGCTTCTAATGCGGCTACCGCCGGTAGCTGTTTGCCTTCGACGTACTCTAGGAACGCGCCGCCGCCGGTGGAGATATAGGAAACACGTTCGGCAATAGCGTACTTGTCGATAGCGGCCAGGGTGTCGCCACCGCCGGCAATCGAAAACGCGCTGCTCTCGGCAATGGCATGCGAGAGCACCTCGGTGCCTTTGCCAAATTGATCGATTTCGAAAACGCCCACGGGGCCGTTCCACAAGATCGTGCCGGCGTCTTTCAGCAGGCTGGCCAAGTGGGCGGCGGTGTCTGGGCCGATATCCAGAATCATCTCGTTATCGGCCACTTGGTCCACCGGCTTGACCACTGCATCGGCGGATTCCGAGAACTCCGTTGCCACGACGACGTCCGTGGGCAGCGGAATGGAGACTTTCTCCATCAGCGCTTTGGCTTGACCGATCAGGTCGGCTTCGTAGAGCGATTTGCCCACATTATAGCCCGCCGCTGCGATAAAGGTGTTGGCGATCCCGCCGCCGACGATGAGCTGGTCGCACTTGTCAGAGAGGGCGGTCAGCACGTCGAGCTTGGTGGAGACCTTGGAGCCGCCCACGATAGCCGCCATTGGGCGTGCTGGGGTTGCCAGTGCTTTCTCCAGCGCGTCCAGCTCTTGGGCCAGTAGCGGTCCTGCACAGGCGGTGGGTGCAAAGCGGGCGACGCCGTGGGTGGAGGCTTGCGCACGGTGGGCGGTGCCGAAGGCATCCATCACGAATATGTCGCAGAGCGCGGCGTACTGCTTGGCGAGAGATTCGTCGTCTTTCTTTTCACCGCTGTTGAAGCGTACGTTCTCGAGCAGTACGACATCGCCGTTGTCGAGCGTAGGGGCGGTGTCGAGGTAGTCGGTGATCAGTTTGACGGGGCTGCCCAGCAGCTCGCTCAGATGCTCGGCCACAGGGGCGAGCGAAAACTCATCGGCGGGTTCGCCTTCCGTGGGGCGGCCGAGATGGCTCATGAGCAGCACTTTGGCGCCGGCTCTGGCCGCTGCTTGAATGGTCGGCAGCGCGGCGCGAAGGCGGGCATCGCTGGAAACACGGCCGTTTTTGATTGGCACGTTCAGGTCTTCACGAATCAGCACACGCTGCCCTTCCAGGGGCAGGTCGGTCATTTTTTGCACGTTCATGTGAGCGGTTTCCTCGTGTTCAAGCGAATGTCAGTGCGCTAATGGGGGGACCCATTCGTTAGCGAAACGTTGCCAAGCGCTGGCTGATGTCCAGCATGCGGTTGGCAAAGCCCCACTCGTTATCGAACCAGCACAGCAGTTTGATCAGACGCGTGCCGGCCACGCGGGTTTGGGTGGCGTCTAGGATGCCAGAGCGGGGATCATGATTGAAATCGATCGATGCCATGGGCGCTTCGGTATAGCCTAGCACGCCATGCAAGCGCTGCTGACTAGCGCGTTGCAGCAGCGCGTTGACTTGCGCGGCGCTGGTATCGCGTCGCACGGTCAACGCGGCATCCATGGCCGAGACGTTGATGGTAGGCACCCGCACGTGCAGGCACTCGAAACGTCCAGTCAGGCTGGGCATCAGGCGACTGATGCCGACCGCCAAGCCGGTATCCACCGGTACGATCGACTGCATGGCGGAGCGCGTCAGGCGCAGATCGGTGCGATGGTACGCATCGATCACCGGCTGGTCGTTCATGGCCGAGTGAATCGTGGTGGTAACACCATGCTCCAAGCCGAGCGCTTCATCCAGTACGGTGAGCAGCGGCACCAAGCAATTAGTGGTGCAGGACGCCGCAGAGAGGATGCGCTGCGTGGGCGCGAGCTCATGCTCGTTGATGCCCCATACGATGGTGGCATCCACATCGTTTTCCGCGGGCTGGGAGAACAGCAGTCGCTTGGCCCCTGCCGCCAAGTGCTGCTCAGCGGTAGCGCGGTCCTTGAAGCTGCCCGAGCACTCGAGCACTAGGTCGATCCCTAGTGCTTCCCAGGGCAGTGCGCGAGGGTCGCGTTCGCACAATACCTGGATGCGCTGGCCGTTGACGAACAGGGCGCTACCATCGTTGTCCACCTCCCCCGGGAAACGACCATGAGTCGTGTCGTAACGGGTGAGATAGGTGATGGTGGCAAGGTCGGACAGCTCGTTGATCGCGACGACTTCAAGCGCCGGGTGCTGGCGCTCCACCAAGGCTCTCAGCACGCATTGGCCGATGCGCCCATAACCATTGATGGCAATGCGATATTTAGCGGAAGCGTTCGCCATGATGCGATGCAGCTCTTGAACAAAGTGGCCCGATGATAACGCATTTCATCGGGGGTTGCTTATCCCGCCCCTAGCCCCACCAGTTGCCAAGCAAGCGGTAGCAGCAGAGCGGTAAAAATCCCGGTGAGGCTCATTCCGAGCGAGGCGAACGCTCCGGCGGTCGGACTGATATCGAACGCGCGCACGGTGCCGATGGCGTGACCATTGAGCCCCAGCGCAAAGCCGATGATACGTTCGTCATGAATGTGCAGTAGCCTCGCCAATAGACTCACGAAAGGAATGGTCAGCACCCCCGTCACCAGAAGCGCGCCCATGAGGAGTGCCACGCTGCCGCCAAGTTGTTCCGTGATGCCGATGGCGATGGGCGCCGTCACCGATTTGGCCGCGATCGAGGCCAAGATCTCCGGACCCGCGCCGAGAAGCCAAGCAATGCCAAGAGCGTAACAAGCGGCCAGAGTGGCAGCGATAGGCAGGCAAGCCGCCAACGGCTGCCACAGCGCACGAATGCGCGGTAGCTGTTGGTAAAGCGGCATGCCCAAGGCCACGGTGGCTGGACCTAGCAGGACCGTCAGCCAGGTTGCGCCTTGCTGATAGGTGGCATACGACAAGCCCAACAAGGCCAGCGTCGCGGCCAGCAGCAGAGCAGCGATCAAAATCGCCGGGAGCCAGGAAGGTTTACCCAAGCGCGTGAAAAGGGCGCTGCCCACAAGGTATGCGGCCAAGGTAAGCCCAACGGCCAATAACGGCGTGGCGGTCAAGGTGGGCAGCAAGCTAGTCGGCATGGCGGTGCCCCATCAATCGCTTGAGCAGCCACAGTGTCGTGAGCACACTCAGCAGCGTCCCCAGCAGCAGGGCCGCCACGATGGCCAGCCACTGGCTGGCCAGTTCATCGAGAATGAAGAACACACCTACCACGCCTGGCATGATCAGCATGGCCAAAAGTGCAATCAGCGGTTGGGCGGCGGCGGCAAGGCTAGCAGGTACTCTACCGATAACGGCAAGAGTGATGCACAGCAATAGCATGCCCACCACTCCAGAAGAAATAGGTAAACCGGAGAAGTGGATCACGACTTCTCCGATTAACCAGTAGCTAATTAGCCATAAAAGGCCGTTTAGCGCGGGCATCGTAATGCCCGCACCAGGCGCCGTTTGAGCGAGGAGTTAACCCAGCAGCTCATTGGCTTGTTTGACGATGTTCTCAACGGTAAAGCCGAAGTGCTTGAACAGCTCGCCCGCGGGTGCCGACTCACCGTAGGTGGTCATGCCAATCACGCGGCCGTCGAGGCCCACGTACTTGTACCAGTAGTCGGCGTGGCCCGCTTCGATGGCGATACGCTTGGTCACGGCTTTGGGCAACACGCTTTCACGGTAGTCGGCATCTTGGCCGTTGAAGCGGTAAGCGGACGGCATGGAGACCACGCGCACGGCTTTACCTTGCTGCTCCAGCTCGGCCGCGGCATCCATCGCCAAGGCGACTTCGGAGCCGGTCGCGATCAGGATGAGGTCCGGCGTGCCGTTGCACTCTTTGAGTACGTAAGCACCGCGCTGAATGGACGCCAACTGCGCCTTGGTGCGCGCCTGATGCGGTAGGTTCTGACGTGAGAGCACCAGCGCCGTCGGGCCGGAGTGGCGCTTGATTGCGGCATCCCAGGCGGCAGCGGTTTCCACTGCGTCACAGGGGCGCCAGGTATTCAAATTCGGCGTAGTACGCAGGCTGGTGAGCTGCTCGATCGGTTGGTGGGTCGGGCCATCTTCACCCAGGCCGATGGAGTCGTGGGTAAATACGTAGATAGCCTGCTGGCCCATCAATGCCGCCATGCGCACGGCATTGCGCATGTACTCCATGAAAATCAAGAAGGTTGCGCCATAAGGCACGAAACCGCCGTGTAGAGCGATACCGTTCATCACTGCGCCCATGCCGAATTCACGCACGCCGTAGTGGAGATAGTTGCCGCTGGCATCGTCTGGAGTGATCGCCTTGGCGCCCTTCCAGAACGTCAGGTTGGAGGGCGCCAAGTCAGCGCTGCCACCGAGCAGTTCCGGCATTTGCGGGCCAATCACGTTCAGTGCTTCGAACGATGCTTTACGCGAGGCAATGCTGTCCCCTTTTTCTTGCGCCTGCTCGATCAATGCCGTCGAGGAGAGCTCGGCGGGCAGCTGTGCCTTCATGCGGCGCTCGAACTCTCGCGCCTCGGTCGGGAAGGCGTCCGCATAGCGAGCAAAGCGGGCGTCCCACTCTTGCTGACGCTGTTTGCCAGCGTCGCGAGCATCCCAGGCAGAGTAGATCGGCTCGGGGATATGGAACGGCGCGTGCTCCCAACCCAGCTGTTGGCGCGCCAGGGCTACTTCGTCATCACCCAGCGGTGCGCCGTGAGCTTCTTCTTTGCCCTGCTTGTTGGGCGCCCCAAAACCAATGATGGTTTTACAGATGATCAGAGTTGGCTTGTCGTCGTGGCTCTTCGCCAGTTCGATGGCTGCTTTGATCTCGTCAGGCTTGTGGCCATCGACGTTGGGCACCACGTGCCAGCCGTAGGACTCGAAGCGCTTGGCAGTATCGTCGGTGAACCAGCCGTCGACTTCGCCATCGATGGAGATGCCGTTGTCGTCGTATAGCGCAATGAGCTTGCCTAGCTGCTGAGTGCCCGCAAGAGACGCCGCTTCGTGGGAGATACCCTCCATCAAGCAGCCATCACCCAGGAAACACCAGGTGTGGTGGTCGACGATGGTGTGGCCGGGGCGATTGAACTGCGCGGCCAGCGTTTTCTCGGCAATGGCGAAACCGACCGCGTTGGCAAAGCCTTGGCCCAGCGGGCCAGTGGTGGTTTCGATGCCAGGAGCGTAGCCGAACTCCGGGTGGCCAGCGGTGGGCGAGTGCAGCTGGCGGAAGTTTTGCAGCTGTTCCAGGCTGAGTTCGTAGCCGCTCAAGTGCAGCAGCGAGTAGAGCAGCATGGAGCCGTGGCCATTCGACAGCACGAACCGGTCGCGATCGGCCCACTTGGGGTCTTCGGGGTTGTGCTTGAGGTAGTCATTCCACAGCACCTCGGCAATATCAGCCATACCCATGGGGGCGCCAGGGTGGCCGGATTTGGCCTTCTGAACGGCATCCATGGAAAGGGCGCGAATGGCATTGGCCAGCTCAAAACGGGACGGCATGGGGGTGCTCCTCGCCTGAAAACGGAAAGAATAAAGGCGCTATTGTCGCTGACTTCCCCGGCGGCGGCAAATTCTCAGGGGTACGTTGTGGGAAGAACCCCCAACAGCGTGTAGACTCTGCCTCCCGAAGTGGTGGTGAACGTCACGGTGCCGCTTCTTTATACGGGCAGGGAACCTCCTGCCATGATTTCCTGCTGATGCTGCGGTCATAACGAAGCAGCCGTCATACAGAGGGTCGAGTGCGCGATGAGCGAATATTCCCTGTTTACCTCCGAGTCCGTTTCCGAAGGCCATCCCGATAAGATTGCCGACCAGATTTCAGACGCGGTGCTAGATGCCATTATCGCCCGGGATAAACAGGCCCGTGTTGCCTGTGAAACGATGGTGAAAACCGGTGTAGCCATTATTGCCGGTGAGATCACCACGTCCGCGTGGGTGGATCTCGAGACGCTGGTGCGTGATGTGATTACCGATATTGGCTACACCTCGTCTCAGGTGGGCTTCGACGGTGCCACATGCGGCGTCATCAACCTGATTGGCAAGCAGAGTGTCGATATTGCGCAGGGTGTCGATCGTACCAAGCCGGAAGATCAAGGCGCGGGCGACCAGGGCCTGATGTTCGGCTACGCCACCAACGAAACCGACTCGTTCATGCCGGCCCCGATCCACTACTCGCACCGCTTGGTCGAGCGTCAGGCGGAGCTGCGTAAAAACGGCCTGCTGCCGTGGTTGCGCCCGGATGCCAAGAGCCAGGTGACGTTCCGCTACAATGCAGACGGGCAGCCTTGTGGCGTCGATGCGGTAGTGCTGTCGACTCAGCACGATCCGGAGATCGATCAAGAAGACCTGCGTAAGATGGTCAAGCGCGAGATCATCGAACAAGTGATTCCTGCGGAGTGGTTGGACGCCGATACCCAATATCACATCAACCCGACCGGCAAGTTCGTGATTGGTGGCCCGGTGGGCGACTGCGGCCTGACCGGCCGTAAGATCATCGTCGATACCTATGGTGGTATGGCGCGCCACGGTGGCGGCGCGTTCTCGGGCAAGGATCCGTCGAAAGTAGACCGTAGCGCCGCATACGCTGGCCGTTATGTGGCGAAAAACGTCGTGGCCGCGGGCCTGGCAGACAAGTGTGAGATTCAGGTCTCCTATGCCATTGGCGTGGCAGAGCCGACCTCTGTGTCCATCGACACCTTCGGTACCGGCAAAATCGACGACGCCAAGATCGTCGAGTTGGTGCGCGAGCATTTCGATCTGCGCCCCTACGCGATCACCACCATGCTCGACCTGCTGCATCCGATGTATCGCCTCACGTCTGCGTATGGCCACTTCGGCCGCGCGCCGTTCGAACACAGCTACACTTGGGTGGACGACAAAGGCGAAGAGCATAAAGAGACCTTCACTGCGTTTCCATGGGAAAAAACCGATAAAGCGGACGCGCTGCGTCAGGCCGCCGGTCTATAAGCTTTTCGAGAGCGCGACGAGCGCCACCGGTTAGCCAAAAGCGCCTCCTGGTTTATGTCAGGGGGCGCTTTTTTATGTATCGAAACACTGTGCGAGTGGCTAGATGCGCATTGCATCTCTATCTGTTTCCTATAAGTTAACTTTAATAAGGATTGAAAGATCTTCCGTTCACCACGAGAGGATGCGTATGCCGGGTTGTCGAACGATCACAATGGCGGGTTTAGTGGCCGCTTGGTGTATGGGTGTCACCTTTTCTGCACAGGCGGATAGCTGCCCCGACTGGCCTGCTGAGCGGCTGGCGCTGGAAACCCAGGCGCTAGCCGAACACATCGAGGTCTGGGACCGCGCTTACCATGATGGCGGCGAATCGCTGATTGCTGATGAGCTGTACGATCAGGCGCTAGCACGCCTGGCAAGTTGGCAAGCCTGCCAGGGTGATACGACACCCCACCGGCCGCTTACCCGAGTGACCCGTAGCGATGGCACCCGCATGCATCCGGCCGTTCAAACCGGGCTCAATAAAGTCGACGACGAAGGCGTTCGACGCTTTACCAGCCGCCGTGACGATCTGTGGATTCAACCCAAGGTAGATGGTGTGGCGGTGACGCTGCGTTATCGGAATGGGGAGCTAGTAGAAGCCGTCAGTCGAGGAGACGGCGAGCGTGGGCAGGATTGGACGACGCGCGTTCAGCAGTTGCCCGGTGTGCCCGACTCGCTTCCTGACGCTGTCTCTGCAGTGCTGCAAGGCGAGCTCTATTGGCAGTTGGATAACCACGTACAGGCGCGCCAGCCGGATTCAGGCGCTCGTGGCGCCGTGGCCGGCGCCATGGCACAGCGCGAACCGAGCCAAGAGACGCTGAGTCGCATTGGTTTATTCGTGTGGGACTGGCCGGATGGCCCGACACAGATGACCGAACGGCTGGCGCAACTGACGGCGCTGGGGTTCGATACGGCCGACTACACCCATCCGATCAGCGGGCGAGAGGCGGCCGCCGAGTGGCGTGAGCGGTGGTTCAACGGCCCGCTGCCGTTTGCTACCGACGGCGTGGTGTTGAAGCAAGCAGAGCGCCCCGGCCTGCGGCGCTGGTCGTCATCACCCCCTGAGTGGGCGGTGGCCTGGAAGTATCCTGCCCAGCAGGTGCTGGCCCAGGTCCGCGGGGTCGAGTTCCGCGTGGGGCGCACCGGGCGCGTAACGCCGCTGTTGTGGCTCTATCCGGTTACCTTGGAAGGACGACGCATCAGCCGCGTGTCGTTGGGCTCGCTGGAACGCTGGGAAGCGTGGGACGTGCGCCCAGGCGACCAGGTGGCGGTGACGCTGGCAGGTCTGACGATTCCCCAGGTAGCCAGCGTGGTGTGGCACACGCGCGAAAGAGCCGCGCTTAGCGCTCCGCCGCCCGAGCGCTATCATCTATTGAGCTGTTTTACACTAACGTCAGAATGCAGCGCCCAGCTGCTGGCGCGATTAACCTACCTTGGCGAACAGCTGGGCATGCGAGGGGTCGGCGAAGGCACGTGGCAGGCGCTAATGGATGCCGGGGTGGTCACGGAATTACTAGGTTGGCTAGCGCTGACGCCAGAGCAACTGCAGCAGGCCCACGGTATTGGCGCGACCACCGCCGACTCGCTGGCGGCACAGTTCGATGCAGCGCGACAAGCGCCCTATGCTGCTTGGCTGTCGGCGCTGGGCATGCCGCCTGGGGGCGACGCACGACTGGGTGATTGGTACACCCTAGCGAGTTACTCTCGAGCGGATTGGCAAGCCGTTCCCAGCGTAGGCCCGGTACGCGGCGAAGCGCTCGTCGCTTTCTTCCACCATCCAGACGTAGCGCGCATGGCCCGCCAGCTACAGCAGGCTGGCGTCGACGGGTTCTAACCCAGGCCAGTGAGCCGCAGCATCAGGCCCAAATAGAGAGGGATCAGCAGCGGTGCCAGCAGTGTGGTGGTGAGCACTGCCAGCGCGCCTTTCTGTGGCTGAATGCCCAACTCCATGGCCACCACGACAACGTTCGAGGCCATGGGCACCACGCCCAGTAGCAGCAGCGCCATCGCCAGCTCCGGGGCGAGCGGCGTGAACTGCTGGAGTATCAGCACCGCCCCCAGCATCGCCAGCGGCCAGAGTACATAGCGCAGCCCCACGCAGGTGGCGACAAAGCGCGTATCCCACGCGGCGAGCGTGACTTGGCTCAACGTCATACCGATGATCATCATACCCAGCAGCGTATAAGTGGCTGGAAAGACCGCTAATGAACTCATCAGCGACGCCGGAAGGGTGGCGTTGAGCGCGTTTAGTAGCAGTGCCGTTAAAAAGGCATACACCAGCGGCAGGCGGGCAATTTTGGCGAGGCTCTGGCGCACCGAGAAGTGGCCGCGGGCACTTAAGTAAAACCCCACCGTAAACTCGTATAAATTGATGCCTAGCATACAAAACAGGTACAGCGTCACACCCTCGGGGGGCAGCAAGATCAGCGCCACCGGCAGGCCGAAGTAGCCGGTGTTGCCGGTGCCGGAGGAGAACGCCAGCAGCGCTCCCTCTTGGGGGCCAAAGCGGTGCTGTGTTGCCCAGCGTACGGCCAGCGCCATACTACTGACTAACAGGAACATCGCGAAGGTCAGCACCAAATACTCAGCGGTGGGGCCCCCGTTCATGAGTGCACGAAATATCGTGAGCGGTGCAATCAAGTAGACCAATAGGGTGGCGATGGGGCGCGGGTCTATTTGCAACCGTTGAGCGGCAATAAAGCCTAGTCCCACATACCCCAACAGCATGAGCAACGGGCCCATTAAAGCACTGGGTGCTAAGTCCATTTCTCCTCCTTGATAGACGCGGTAGAGCTAACATGAGCCGAATTGAAGGTCGACCGTGGAATCTTTCATTAGCCGCTGCGCGGTGAAGCAGCGAGAATACCTCAAATAATGATCACGTTACCGTCCTGCGAGGATAAACCATGAGCAGCCAAGAGCATCCGCTAGGTATTAGCTTCGAATTCTTTCCGCCCAACACCGATGCTGGCCGGGAGAAGCTAATTCATGTACGCGATGAGTTGGCCGCACGTCATCCGCGTTTCTTCTCGGTGACCTACGGTGCAGGGGGCTCCACCCAGGCGCGCACTAGAGATATCGTCCGGACCGTCAGCCAAAGCGGCATTACCACGGCTCCGCATCTTTCCTGTATTGGCAGCGAGAAAGCCCAGCTTCGTGATTTGCTTGCCAAGTACCGCGAAGAAGGGGTCGATAGTCTCGTAGCGCTGCGCGGTGACATGCCCTCTGGTATGGGCAGTATCGGCGAGCTGCGCTACGCCAACGAGCTAGTGGAATTCATTCGTGAGGAAACGGGGGATCACTTCGATATCGCCGTCGCAGCCTATCCGGAATCTCATCCACAGGCGCCTAACCTCGACAAGGATGTGGAAAACTTCGCGCGTAAAATGAAGGCGGGCGCCAATATGGCGATCACCCAGTACTTCTTTACCGCCGATGCTTACTTCCACTTCGTCGATAAAGCGCGGGCGCTGGGCGTCGAGCAGCCGATCATTCCCGGCATCATGCCGATTACTAATTACACCAAGTTGGCGCGCTTCTCCGACGCTTGCGGTGCCGAAATCCCTCGCTGGATCCGTAAGCAGTTGGAAGCCTATGGCGATGACAGCGATGCGATTGCCGCCTTCGGCACCGATGTGGTGACGCGCCTGTGCGAACGCCTGCTTGACGGCGGTGCGCCAGGCCTACACTTCTACACGCTTAACCAGGCAGCCCCGGTATTGAAGGTGATGGATAACCTGAGTTAACACTGTCGTCTGTTAGTCATGCCGGTCTGCATCCTTGATGCAGGCCGGCTTTTTTTATGGGTCTCTAACAAATTTTTAGCGCTTTGTGGCGATCGGCAAGCGCCGTATGATGCCTGCTCGATTCGCGCATAGAGAAGGAGCACCACACGATGTGGTTGATCACTGCCGTGTTCGCATTTACCTACCTGGGCATGGCAGTGGGCCGATTACCCGGCCTGCAGGTCGACCGCTCTTGGATGGCCCTCGCGGCGGCATGTGTGTTGCTGATAACCGGCACCGTCCGGTTGGAAGAGATTGCCAGCCATATCGATATTGGCGCGCTGGTGCTGCTGATGGCATTGATGTTGGTCTCGGCGCAGTTTGGTTTTTCAGGAGTGTATCATCGGCTATCGGAGTGGATGGCTCGGCATGCCGCCCAGCCGACCAAGCTGCTCCTGGGGGTGGTGCTGTTGGGCGGAGGGCTATCGGCGCTGTTGGTCAATGATATCGTCGCCTTCGCGCTGACGCCGCTGCTATGCCAGGCGCTGCTGGCTCGAGGGCTGGACCCTCGGCCGTTCCTGCTGGCCCTGGCGATGTCCTGCAATGCAGGCTCGGCGGCGAGCCTAATTGGCAACCCGCAAAATATTCTGATTGGTCAGGCGGGCGACTTAGCGTTTTGGGATTACAGCCTGCAAGCCGCCGTCCCTGCGCTGGTCGCGCTGATGGCTACCTACAGCGTCATCTGGCTCGTCTGGCGGCGGCGCTGGTGGCTCAGTGGCCCCGCTTCGGCGCCATTGGCAACGGCGCCTATGACAGAAAGCCTTCGCTATAAGCCGCTGTTGGCTGCCGTTGCCTTGTTGGTACTGTTCTCGACGCCGCTCCCCCGCGAGTGGTCGGCGCTGGCCGTGGCCCTGGTGCTGATGATGTCGCGCCGGGTGGCCAGCCACCGTTATACCCAAGCCGTCGATTGGAACCTGCTACTGCTGTTCGTGGGCCTCTTCATCGTTACGGGGAGCGTGGCATCGCTGCCCGAGGCCAGCGCGGTGGTGAATCGTCTGTTAGGCGAAGACGGGCTGCCTAGCGGTGCGTGGAGTATGACGGGCATCGCGTTGATGGCCAGTAACGTGATTGGCAACGTGCCCTTTGTAGTGCTGCTGTTGGGGCTGTTTCCTGGGTTGCCGGAGTCCACCCTCGTCATGTTGGCGGTGATGTCGACCTTGGCGGGGAACCTGCTGCTGATCGGCAGCGTGGTGAACTTGATCGTGGCAGAGGGCGCGAAACGCCATGGGGTTCATCTAGGATTCGTGGCGTTTACTAAAGTTGGCGTGCCGGTAACGTTGCTATCGATGCTGGCGGCGGCGCTTTGGTTCACGCTGCGCTGACCGGCATTGCGCAGCGAGGTACGCTACGCTGGAGAAAAAACAGCCGGAACCCAAGGGTTCCGGCTGTTGCTCGAGGAGGAGTCGTTATTGCTTAGGTTGCGTTGGCAATCTTGCCTTTGCCACCGTGCTGCTTGCGCTGCATGACAAATAGCACTGTACCAATGGCGAGGCCTGCAATATCGGTATAGATACCGCCGTAGATCAAGAAAAGTGCGCCCACCAGCATGACCACACGCTGGATGACGTTCACCGGGCCGAAGAACCACTTCTGCACCATGCCTGAGAGCAGCACGATACCCAGCGTAGCGGTGAGGCCAACGCGCAGGATTTGCATGGCAGAGCCTTCCATCAGCATCGCCGGGCTGTAGAAGAACATGAACGGCACGATAAATGCGGCCAAGCCAATCTTGAACGACGCCACCGACGTGCCCATGGGGTTGTCCCCAGAGATACCCGCCGCCGCGTAAGAGGCCAGCGCCACCGGCGGCGTAATGGCCGAGACCACGGCGAAGTAGAACACGAAGAAGTGAGCAATCAGCGGCTCGATGCCGATGTTGATCAACCCCGGTGCCACGACCGAGGCCGCCACCGCGTAAGCCGCCGTGGTCGGCATGCCCATGCCTAGCAGAATGCTGATCAGCATGGCGAAGAACAGCGCCAGCAGCTGGCTAACGCCCGCCAAGCCCAGCAGCAGAGAAGAGAAGCGCGCACCCACACCGGTCAGCGAGATGACGCCAACGATCAAACCCGCGCAGGCACACACGGCAATGATCTGAATCGACATGGTGCCCGCTAGCTGCAGCGCTCTCAAAATGGCGCGCAGGCCCATCTTGTTGGGCGAAATCCAGCTCACCACGGCCGCAGAGGCGGTGGCCAGCGTACCTGCACGAATCACCGAGTAGCCCATGAATAGCGCTACGATCAAAATGATGATCGGCGCGAACAGATAGACCTGTTTTACCAGCTTGGAGAACAGCGGAATCTCGTCTTTGCGCATGCCGCGCATGCCTTTACGGGCGGCTTCGAAATCCACCATGAAGTAGATCGAGGCAAAGTAGAGAATGGCCGGGATGACAGCGGCAATGGCGATTTCGGTATAAGGGATACCGGTCACTTCCGCCATGATGAACGCACCTGCGCCCATGATGGGCGGCATGATCTGACCACCGGTAGACGCGGCGGCCTCGATGGCCCCTGCACTACGTGCGGGGTAGCCCACTTTTTTCATGAGCGGAATGGTTAGAGAACCCGTGGAGACCACGTTACCGGCCGACGTGCCGTTGATCATGCCCATCAAGCCAGAGGCAAAGATGGCGACTTTCGCCGGGCCGCCGCGGGCACGGCCTGCCGCGGCAAAGGCGAAGTTGACGAAGTAATCACCTACTTTGGAGGCCTGTAGGAAGGCGGCAAAAATGATGAAGAGAATGATATAGGTAGAAGAGACCGCCGTGGTCGGGCCGAGAATGCCCGCATCGGTGTAGACCTGGCTAAAGAAACGCTGAATCGACAGCCCCGGGTAGCCTAGGAAACCCGGCAGATAGGGGCCAGCAAACACGTAGGTCAGGAAGACGGCGGAAATGACGACCAGCGCCAAGCCAGCGACGCGGCGGGTCAGTTCGAGAATCAGTAGCGAACCTGCAATGGCCGCCCACGAAATGCCGGGAGGCGCAAACGAGGTGCCGGTAGACATCCGCATGGTGGTGTTGAACGCCATCAGCAGGTAGCCTGCGCTGGCCAGTGCACACACCATGAGCACGAGGTCAGCGGCGTTGAAGCGGTGGCGCTCCTGACGATAGAACCAGGAGAGTACGATCGCGACGGCGGTAGTCGCCATCAGTGGGTAGCCAAAGTGCAGCGTCTCGATGGTCGGGTCGATGCGCATGGCACCGCCGTTAATGGTCTGCTGCATCAAGAAGACCTGCACCAGAGCGTAAACCGCAGGCACCAGCAGCGCGTAGCTCACCCATTTCAACCAAGCAGGTGACGCTTGCTGCGCATCTTCGGCAAAGCGGGCACCGGCAAACAGGCCGTAACCCAAAATCAACGCACCGGCGATGTGAACGATGCGAAACGACCAGGTCTCCATGGGATACACGTTGAGTGAAAACAGGTGGAAACCCGAGTAGGCAATCGCCAGTGCTGCAAATAGTAGGAACTGCCAGCCGACGAATAGGCGGCGGTTGGGCTCAACGACTTCCTCATCGACGCCATCGGCAATCGATTCGGGCGTTGATGAACCAGCTAGGGCGTCATCCTTGAGGCCGTTGGGGTCTTGGTCGGTATTGTGACTCATCAGAGGTCACCCTCACAGCAAAAGCAGAGAAAGGGGCAGTAGCGAACGCTGCCCCGCCCGACAGGGTCGGTGACGGGGCAGCGCGATGGTGCGGCGTACTTACTTGATCATATCGTCAGAGATGTCGTAACCGTTCTCTTCGTACCAGCGTGCTGCACCCGGGTGGAAGGGCAGTACGTTGTTATGAACGATGTTCTCCGGGATGCTGGTTTCAGCGCTGCGGTGTACGTCACGCATCCGATCGTTGTTTTCCATGGTCGCCTTGGTGACTTCGTAGATGAAGTCTTCCGGCAGGTCACAACCGGCAATGGCGAAGTTCCACATGGAGACGGCGCGCGCATCTTCTTCCAGTGTGGTGTAGGTGCTGGCCGGAATGGTGAATTCAGCAACCGGATAGTTTTCCAGCACGGTGGCCAGCTCTTCTTCGGTAAATTCGATGATGTTCACGTCGGTTTGTACTTCTAACTGGCTAACCGCCGGAATCGGGATACCTGCAGCAAACGCGACGACGTCCAGCAAGCCGTCCTGAAGCTGACCGCCCAGATCCGACCAGCCGCCGTTACGGCGCTCGAAGTTGACGCCCAGTGTTTCCAGCATGGCTGGGAAGTAGGTGTCAGACGTCGATGCCGCCGGGCCGAAGCCGATGCGCGCACCGTCAGGAATCTCAGAGATGGAAGTAATGCCAGAGCTCGAGAGCGCTGCGATGGAGAACGGAGTCTCGTACATCGGGAACAGCGCGCACACGTTGTCCATTACTAGGCCTGGGGCCAGCGGGCTTTCGCCTTTCATGGCATCGGAAGCCGGTCCCATGGTGGTTAGGCCGAACGCCATATCGCCGCTATGTACTAGCGCCAGGTTTTGGGTAGGGCCACCAGTCACTTCGCCGCCGCCTGAAACACCGAGCTCATCGGCGATGAAGTTTGCCCAGCCAGAGCCGTAAACGAAGTAGGTGCCGCCTTGACTGGCCGTACCCACCGTGAAGTTGGTTGGCCACTCGGAGCGGTCCGCGTGGGCAGTACCGGCGGCGAGTAGCGCGCCACCAGCGAGCAGGGCAATCGTTTTGGGCATCGTATTGCGCATGGCGAGTTTTCCTAAGCTGTTATTGGGATTATCGTCTGGCGCGTGTGGGACACCGCCAGTGCTTCATCATTAAGCAGCTTATACAGAGCGATACTCGTGCCATGTACGTATTTTTATTTTTAAATCAATAGATTGAGAAAATGGTCTTCAACTTTGGTTGAAATGCAAAACGCGGTAAGTGTCTGGCTTTTCGCACGGGGTAAGCGGGGTGATGTGCGGAATTCCGCACACCTTGAGTGGGCAGCGCCTTAGTCGCTACCCGGGGTTGGTCGATGGGTCGGCGAGGGCGTTACTTCTTTTTGCCAGGATCCAGAATACGCACAGGCTGCACGTCCTGGACTTTTTGCTCATCGCGCACTTGATTCACACGAGTGGTGAGTTCAGGGGCTGCGTCGTCCTCAATGGGCAACTGTTCGAAAAAATCGCAGCTGACGCACTCCCGGTAGCGAATACCGTTTTGCTCCCAAGCGCGAATACGGTCCATGGCGGCGCAGCGTGGGCAAGTCACCCCCGCGATAAAACGTTTAACACTCGACATCGGTTTGGCTCCCAAGGTGCGACGGCTGAGCCGCCGCACCGTATCGAAACGGTCGGTTTAGGCCGCGCGGATACCGCTATGGCGTAGCAGCGGCTCGACGCTGGGTTCACGGCCCCGGAAAGCACGGAATAGCTCGGCGGCATCCCGAGCGCCGCCTTGCTCAAGAATTTCCTCGCGGAAGCGCTGGCCAGTGGTGGGATCAAAGATACCCGCCTCTTCAAAGGCACTCCAGGCATCGGCAGAGAGGACCTCCGCCCACTTATAGCTGTAGTAGCCAGCGGCGTAGCCGCCTGCAAAGATGTGGCTGAAGCTATTTTGGAAGCGGTTGAAGTCGACCACCGGTACGACGGAGGTTTGGCGACGCACGTCGTCGAGCAGCGCTTGTACATCGCTAGCCGAAGGTGCTTCCAGCTCATGGTGGAGGCGCAGGTCGAACAGTGAAAACTCGATCTGTCGCACCATGCCCATGGCAGACTGGAAGTTTTTGGCCGCTTGCAGACGCTCGAACAGAACGTCTGGCAGCGGTTCGCCGGTGTCTACGTGTTTGGCTAGCAGGTCGAGGCCTTCTCGCTCCCAGCAGTAGTTCTCCATGAACTGGCTGGGCAGTTCTACCGCATCCCAGGCGACGCCATTGATGCCTGAGACGTCGGCCACCTCCTGCTTGGTCAGCATGTGATGCAGGCCATGGCCGAATTCGTGGAACAGCGTGGTCACTTCGTCATGGGTGAGGAGCGCAGGTTTGCCGCCCACCGGCGCGGTGAAGTTGCAGGTCAAAAAGGCCACGGGGAGCTGCACGCCGTTATCGGTTTTGCGGCGTACCCGGCAGTCGGCCATCCACGCGCCGCCACGTTTCCCTTCACGGGCGTAGAGATCTAGATAGAAACCGGCAATCGGCTTGCCGTGCTCGCTGATGCGGTAAAAGCGGACATCGTCGTGGTAGCTCGGGGCGCTGTCATCCGCTTCGATATGCACGTTATAAAGACGCTCGACGACCTGGAACAAGCCATCGACGACCCGTGGCGCGGGGAAGTAGGGACGCAGCTGCTCTTGGGAGATAGCGTAACGCGCTTCGCGAAGCTTTTCACTGACGTAGGCGACATCCCAGGGTTTGAGCGTCTCGATGCCGAGCTCGTCGCGGGCGTAAGCGCTGAGCTCGGCAAACTCCTCTTGCGCTTGAGGCTTGGCGCGACGGGCGAGATCTTCCAGAAAGTCCAACACCTGCGTGGGGGAGTCCGCCATTTTGGTGGTCAGCGAGTAGTCGGCGTAGGTCGCGAAGCCCAGCAGCTGCGCCAACTCCTGACGCAGGGCTAGAATCTCTTCCAAAATGGGCGCGTTGTCGAACTTACCCGCGTTGGGACCCTGGTCGGAGGCTCGGGTCACGAAGGCGGTATACACCTCCTCGCGCAGTTCACGGCTGTCGGCGTAGCTGACGATGGGGAAGAAACTCGGGAAATCCAGCGTAATACGGTAGCCCTCCACGCCTTTGGCATCTGCCAGGGCTTTGAGGGTTTCCAGGGCGCTCTCAGGAACGCCAGCCAACGACGCACGATCCTGAATGTCTTTGTGCCACGCCTGAGTGGCATCCAGCACGTTGTTGGAGAACTGATTAGACAGCGTCGAGAGGCGGGATTGAATCTCGCCGTAGCGAACCTTCTTATCCGCAGGGAGATCGACCCCGGCCAGGCGAAAATCGCGCAGGGCGTTATCCACCGTACGCTGTTGGGCGGCCGTCAGCGTTGACCAACTCTCGCTCTCTTTTAGCGCCTGCCAGCCTTTGAACAGCCCTTCGTGCTGGCCAACCCAGGTGCCAAACGCAGAGAGTTTTTCCAGACAGGCTTGGTACGCGTCGCGCAGCTCTGGCGTGTTCATGGTGCCGTTGAGGTGCGATACCGGCGACCAGGCTTGGGAAAGACGGTCATTCACGCCTTCCAGTGGGGCGGCAAAATTCTCCCATGTGGGTGGCGTCGTAGCGGCCTGTTGGGCGAGTCGATCAATCGCCTCGCGGCTTTCATCGAGCAGCGTTTCTACGGCGGGCACTACGTGGTTGGCACGAATGTCGGCGAAAGGGGGAAGCTCGTGACTCTCTAGCAACGGGTTGCGGGACATAAGTACCTCGGCAGTCATCAAGTGAAGGTGCACACAATGCATGCACTGATGATGACACAGTGCGGGCAGTAGGGCGCTGTTTCAATGCTCGGCCCGCTGCAAGCGTTTGGCCTGGGGGCGGGTGCCTGCTAGTCTTGCCGCCTTTCCATATCCTTAATTTGCAAGTGTCACCAAACAATGCCACCCATGGCAGGAGCAAGTAATGAGTGAAACGCTAGAGCGCTGGGGGTCGAAGCGGGCCTTTA
Source organism: Halomonas sp. MMH1-48 (assembly GCF_022348105.1). Classification (NCBI taxonomy): domain Bacteria; kingdom Pseudomonadati; phylum Pseudomonadota; class Gammaproteobacteria; order Oceanospirillales; family Halomonadaceae; genus Halomonas; species Halomonas sp. MMH1-48. The sequence continues at coordinate 8,473 of NZ_JAKRFL010000027.1, read as the reverse complement.
TCTTGGCGGTAACAGGTGCTGCGGTTGGGCTGGGTAATATTTGGCGCTTCCCCTATGTGGCGGGAGAGAACGGCGGCGCTGCTTTTTTGCTGATTTATGTGGCGTTCGTGTTGCTACTTGGGATTCCCGTGATGATGGCGGAAATTCTCATCGGGCGTGCCGGGCGGCGCGGGCCGATGCAGGCGCTCGGCGTGTTGGCATCCGAAGCCGGGGCGTCACGGTACTGGCGTTGGCTGGGGCTGTTTGGTGCGTTCACCGTGTTCTGTATTTTGTCGTTTTATTCGGTGGTGTCCGGCTGGTCGATCGAGTTTCTGGTCGCCTCGGTGAACGGCAATTTCCACGGCGCCAGCGCTGCCGAGATCGGCGCGGGGTTCGAAGCCTTTCTAGCGAATCCAGGGCTGCTGATCTTCAATCACTCGCTGTTTCTGTTCATGACCATGACGGTGGTGGCCGCGGGCGTCGCCAAGGGACTCGAGCGTCTCAACAACCTGCTGATGCCGCTGCTTTACGGCTTGCTGCTGCTATTGGCCGTTTACGCCACTACCACCACAGGTTTTGGCACGGCGCTGTCCTGGCTCTTTCTACCCTCCTTTACCGACGTGACGCCCGCGGTTGTATTGCACGCCATGGGTCACGCGTTCTTTACCCTGGCTGTCGGGGCCTGCGCGTTGATGGCATACGGTGCTTATATGCCCGATGAGCAGAGCCTGCCCAAAGCGGCTTTCGCTGTGGCAGTGCTGGATATCAGTGTGGCGCTGTTGGCGGGCATCGCGATTTTCTCGGTGGTGTTTGCGCAAAGCATGGACCCTGCCGATGGCCCAGGACTGATGTTCGTGACGCTGCCGATCGCGTTTTCCGAGCTGCCGTGGGGCTCGCTCTGGCTCAGCGTTTTTTTCTTACTGCTGCTGCTCGCCACGTGGACCTCGGCGATCAACTTGGCCGAGCCAATGGTGGCAACGCTGCAAGGGCTGGGTTGGCGACGCAGTGTTTCCACCGCCGTGGTGGCCATCAGCGTTTGGCTTCTCGGCCTGCTGTCGGCGTTTTCATTTTCCACGCTGGCCGAGTTCCGGCCACTGCTTGGCCGTAACGTGTTCGAGCTAGTGAGCAGTATTCCGCCTGACATCTTTCTACCCTTGGGCGGTTTGCTGATTGCCACCTTTGCCGCCTGGGTGATGCCGCAAGCGCTGGTCGTGAAAGCGCTGGGCGTGGGCGATGGTGGTTATGTCCTGTGGCGCACTATCGTCCGCTGGGTATCGATTCCACTGACGTTTATCGTTCTACTGGGTGGGTTGTTATAGTTCCCTCATCATGTGTCGTTACGAAACGCGAAATGCTTCAGAGGAGTGTGCCATGAGCAGTGCCTTAAGGACCTATCAAGGCGTCTCGCCGCAGTTGGGTGAGCGTGTCTATATCGACCCCGCTAGCGTGGTGATCGGCAATGTCACGCTAGGCGACGACTGTTCTGTATGGCCGATGACCGTGATTCGTGGCGATATGCACCGTATCACCATTGGCGCGCGGACCAGCGTTCAGGATGGCAGCGTGCTGCACATCACCCATGCGAGCGACTTCAATCCGGAGGGTTTTCCGCTGACCATTGGTGACGACGTGACCATCGGCCATAAAGCCATTCTGCATGGCTGCACGCTGGGTAACCGTATCCTGGTGGGAATGGGGGCAATCGTCATGGATGGGGCCGTCGTCGAAGATGAGGTCATCATAGCCGCTGGCGCCGTGGTGACACCCGGGAAACGGCTGGAGAGCGGCTTCGTTTATGCAGGCAACCCGGCAAAAGCGCTGCGCCCGCTGAAAGAGAAAGAGCGCGCCTTCTTTCCTTACACGGCGGGTAATTATGTCAAGTTAAAAGACCGGTTTCTCAGTGATACCGACAGCGGACGCTAAGCGCTTGCCTAACCACTCTTTTTTCTAAAATAGCCATGTTGCGCTCTCTAAAAATCTGGTAATTTATCCAGTTTTCTAGGGTGCCGCGACATGGCTAATTTTCGCACGCATATTACGGTAGCAGCAGCGGGCGGCACGCTAATGGCTTACGTTGGCTGGCAAGCCCAGTGGTGGGGAGCGCCTCAAGCACTGCTGGTCATTGCGCTGGTGGCGTTTGGCGGGATCCTGCCTGACATCGACGCCGACCGCTCTCGCTCTATACGACTGATTTTCAATCTATTATCCGTTCCTTCGCTGGTGTTGGGCGTGCTGCTGCTCCAGCCCTGGCTGACGCCTGGGTTGCTGCTGGTGGCCTGCGGGGGCATCTATTTTTCGGTGCGCTATTTAGCGGCGGTGCTATTTTCGCGCCTGACAGTGCATCGTGGTATCTGGCACTCGCTGATGGCGGCAGGGCTCTGTGCGCTGGCCGCCGCCGCTATCAGTTACCACGTATTGGCGCAGCCTGCCTGGCTGGCGTGGTCCCATGGAGCGGCGGTGTTGTTGGGTTTTATCATCCACTTGGGCCTGGACGAGCTGTTTAGTGTCGATTTGGAAGGTGCACGGCTCAAGCGCTCGTTCGGGACAGCGCTGAAGCTGGGGGATAGCCGCCGTCCGCTATCCAACCTATTGATGCTGATCGCCCTGTTGGTGCTGATGCCTTGGGTACCCCCCTGGAGCGTGCTGCTGGAGTTATTTCATCAAGGCTCGCTGCTGTGGCGATAGTCATCGGCGCTGAGGCCATGTTTCTTTAGCTTGTCGTAAAACGTTTTACGCGGAATCCCTAAATGACGACACACATCGGTCACTCGGCCATGATGACGTGCCAGGGATTGGCTGATCAGACTTTTTTCGAACAACTCTACTTGGCGTGGCAGCGTGGGTTCTTGCGTATCTGCGGTGACCCCCTCGAGCAAGACATCCAGACGGTAGTCGAACGCCGCGCCTAACAGCACGTAACGCTCTGCTAAATTGCGCAGCTCGCGAACGTTGCCAGGCCAATCGTGGGCCAACAGGGCCGCAACCGCATGGCTATCCAGGGTAGGCGCTTCCAAACCGCTGCGGTTGGCGGCGACGACGGCAAAGTGCTGGAACAGCAGGGGAATATCTTCGCGCCGCTCACGCAGAGCGGGAAGGGGCAGCGTGACCACGTTGAGTCGGTAGTAGAGGTCTTCACGAAAGCGCCCTTCCTCCGCGGCCATTTTTAGATCCACTTTGGTGGCAGCGATCACACGAATATCGAGCGGCACTGCTTCGTTGGCGCCGAGGCGCTCCACGCTACGCTCTTGCAATACGCGCAGCAGTTTCACCTGCAGCGCCAGCGGCATCGATTCGATCTCATCCAAAAAGACCGTGCCACCGTTGGCATGCTCGAATTTGCCAATGCGCCGCTCCACTGCGCCAGTAAATGCCCCTTTCTCATGACCAAACAGTTCGGATTCGATCGTGTTTTCTGGCACCGCGCCGCAGTTGATGGCCATAAAGGGGCTGTTACGCCGGGCGCTACGCTCATGAATCGCCCGAGCAACCAGGTCTTTGCCGGTGCCGGTCTCGCCAAACAACAGCACGTCGGCCTCCACTTGGCTGATGCGCTGAATCATCGCGGCGAGACGTGAGATCACTGGCGTTCTCCCGACCAGACGTGGCCCTAGTGCGGCTTGCTGCACCTCTAGCTCGGCTTTCAAACGCAGGTTTTCGAGGCTGAGCTGGCGCTTTTCGATGCCACGCCTCACCACATCCAGCAGCTGGTCGCCTGCGAAAGGCTTTTCCAGGAAGTCCCAAGCGCCTGCCCGCATTGCCTCCACGGCGGTGGAGATATCGCCGTGGCCGGTAATCAGAATGATCGGCAGCGTGGCGTCGCGGCTATGCAGTTCATGCAACAGGGACATGCCGTCCATGCCTGGCATTCGAATATCGCTGACGATGACGCCGGGGAAATTGGCTGGCAGTGCGGCCAGTGCCTGCTCGGCCGACTCGAAGCAGTGGGGCGTATAACCGGCGAGTTCTAAGGTTTGACTGGCGGTGATACGAAGATGCGGCTCGTCGTCGATCACCATGACCGGCAGTGTCGACGGCTCATGCATGGGAAGGGTTCTCCTCTTCATGGCGGGAGGCGGAAGGCGCTGGCGAACGTGGCAGAGTTACCGTAAAGCAGGCGCCGCCATCGACAAGATTGCGGGCCTGTAGCTTGCCTCCCAGGTCCTCCATAATACGCGAGGAGATCGAGAGTCCTAGCCCTAGTCCGCTGCCCGGCGCTTTGGTGGTAAAAAAGGGCTCGAAAATATGGCCTAGATGATCCGTCGCAATGCCTGGGCCATTATCTGCCACGCTGATGACGATGTGCGCGTCGTCTATTTGGGCACTCAGCGTCAGAACAGGTGCCTCGGCCTCCTTCATTGCCTGAACCGCGTTGCCAATCAGGTTCACGAGTACCTGCTCAAGGCGCACTAAGTCGCCCTCTACCCAGAGGGTCTCTTCGGGCCACTGATGAACCACGTGGATAGCGTCATCGCGCAGGCGACTATGAAACAGGCGCAGGGCGTACTCGATGCATGCTTGAACCGAAATCGTTTCTTGACGATCGCTGCTTTTGCGAGAGAATTGGCGCAGTTGGGCGCTAATGTCGGCCATGCGTTCAGTGAGTTCGACGATATGCGCCAAGTTGGCGTCAGCGCGCTCGATGCGTGCCAGCTCGATAAAGCGCCGGGCGTTTTCGGCGTAGGCGCGAATGGCGGCGAGGGGTTGGTTGAGCTCATGGTTGATGCCCGCCGCCAGTTGACCTAGCACGGCGAGCTTGGCGGCTTGGATCAGTTCATCCTGGGTTTGACGCAAGTTGGCCTCTGCTCGCCGCCGCTCTTCGATTTCATCCGAAAGACGCTGATTACTGGCGACCAGATCCCGGGTGCGACGCTCGACGCTGACTTCAAGCTCATCTCGCACCCGGGCCAACGTTTGACGCTCTCGCTCGGCAAACGCTTCACACTCTCGACGTAACCTTAGGCGCTGCCAGCCAATGCCGCCTGCCAGGGCGATAACGCTATAGAGCCCCCCTGCCATAAAAGCGGCAATCCACTGAGCATTGATGACCGGCGTCAGCGGTTTGAGAATATGCATTTGCCAGCCAAACTCAGGAATTGGCCGGGTGAGGCTTAAATAGCGACCCCCGCTCAGTGGGCCATGCGCGAAGCTCACCAAATAGCTGCCGGGCGCGTAAGGAGTATCCAGCTGAATGCCGGAGGGCGATAGCGGCTCCATGGCGTAACGGCGAGTAGCGCGCAGTGCGTTGCGCTGGACGTCGCTCAATGGGTAGTGGGCATTCATGCGCAGTTCGGGGTGGCTGGCCATGAAGATGATGTTGTCGCTATCGGTGACGAACAGTTCGGCGTCCTGCTCGGCCCAACTCTCCTCGACGTCATCGAGCAGCACTTTTACCACGATCACACCATCGGGCTTGGCATCGGGAGAGGTGTCGTCCAGCCACACCGGAGAGGAAAAGTAGTAGCCGCGCTCTAACGACTGGATCCCTAGCCCAAAAAAGCGTCCCTGGCCACCCGCGATGGCATCGGAGTAGTAGCTGCGAAACGCGTAGTTCTGACCAATGAACGTGTTGGGGCGATGCCAGTTGCTAGCCGCGATGGTGTCGGCATCGCGATCAAGCAGGTAAACGTCCGAGACGCCTGAAGTGAAACGAAAACGATCCAGCAGCAGGTTGAGTGGCATGGGGTCCTGGCTTTCGGGGGAGTCCAAGAAGCGTTGGATGCCTTCCCGCGTGGCCAGCATTTGTGGCAGGTAGTCGTAGCGCAGCAGATAGCCGTTCAAGTTGGCTGCAGAAAGGCGCAGCTCGTTTTCGGCATCATCTTGAAGATTCGAGAGTGCCTGCTCACGAGCGAGCTGGGACGCTTGCCACATACATAGCAGTAGCCCTAGGGGAATGACGATCAGCCATAGCAGCCGCCAGCGCCGCGCGGTAGGACTGACATGACTGTTCATGCCGGGCTGCTGGTGCCCTGGGCACGGCGTAACGCGCGCTGGGCGCGAGTCTCGGCTCTGGCCATCTCCAGCAAGCCCTCCTCTACGTACACCAAGTGTTCATGGGCGCGGGCGCGGGCGTCTTCGGCACGGCCTTCTAAGATGGCGTCCAGTAAAGCACGGTGCTGTTTCATGAGTTGCGTGCGCGAGTCGGGCTTGGCAAACAGATGGGCCAGATTATCCACGATGCTCTGCTCGAGCAGGTGGAAAATGCCGCGGATGGTGTGCAGCAGCAGCACGTTGTGCGCTGCTTCCGCAATGGCAAGATGAAACGCGGCGTCTAGTTTGGCTTCCTGCGCAGGATCGGCACCGACGAAGCCACCGTCCAGCTCCTCGAAGCGCTGAATGAGCACGGCTTTGTCGGCAGGCGTGGAGCGAAGGGCCGCATAATAGGCGGAAATGCCCTCCATGGCGTCACGAAATTCCAGCAGGTCCAAATGGAATTCGTTATGGCGCGAGAGCATTTCCAGCAGCGGATCAGTGTAACCACTATTCAGCGTTTCATTGACGAAGGTGCCGCCTCCCTGGCGGCTGATGAGCAGGCCGCGAGCCGCTAGCTTCTGAATGGCTTCGCGCAGCGAAGGGCGCGATACGCCGAAACGCTCGGCAAGCTCCCTTTCTGGCGGTAAACGTTGGCCGGGCTTGAGGCTGCCTTCCAAGATCATGGCTTCCAGGCGTTCCGTTATCACGTCGGCAAGGCGCTGTTGACGGAGCGGAGGGTAGGTCATTGGTGGGGCTCCCTTAATTGGTAAGACCAATAGTAAGGTGTTTTAGAGCGCTACTCAAGCAGCGAATACCCACCGTGTTAGCGACTGCGAGTAAACTAAAGTATAAAGTTGGTTTGCACGTCAGAAGGGATCTTCGTTTGACATACCACCAGCTTGTCATTAACGTTATTGATCATTATTTGTCAATTGGTATTACCAATATTGGCTTGATGACAGGCGTGTCGCTGTTTGCGGTCGGTCGGAGTGTAACGCCATCATCAGCGAATTCGCGCCTACTTTTAATGGCTACTTACAATAACGTCTTTCGTGCATAGGGCCCGTCATGATCATCTCTGCTTCTACGGACTATCGGCAGGCTGCCAAGCGCCGCCTTCCCCCCTTCCTCTTTCACTATGCCGATGGTGGGTCGTATGCCGAGCATACATTGCGGCGAAATGTCGACGATCTGCGTGACGTCGCGCTACGCCAGCGTGTGCTCAAAGACATGTCGTCGCTGTCACTGGAAACCGAGCTGCTGGGTGAGAAGCTAGCGATGCCGCTGGCGCTGGCGCCCGTCGGGTTGGCGGGTATGTATGCTCGACGGGGAGAAGTCCAGGCGGCGCGTGCCGCGACCAAGAAAGGGATTCCTTTTACACTCTCTACCGTATCGGTTTGCCCCATCGCAGAAGTGGCCGCTGCCGTCGATCGCCCCATTTGGTTCCAGCTCTACGTGCTAAAAGACCGGGGCTTCATGAAACATGTTCTTGAGCGCGCCAAGGCGGCAGGTGTGAAAACGCTGATTTTTACCGTCGATATGCCGGTGCCCGGCGCGCGCTACCGCGATGCGCACTCCGGCATGAGCGGCAAGCACGGTCCGACACGACGTATACTTCAAGCAGCGCTGCATCCTCTATGGGCTTGGGATGTCGGTGTCAAAGGTCGGCCCCATGATCTGGGCAACGTGTCCGACTACCGGGGTAAGCCCACCGAGCTGGAGGATTATATCGCTTGGCTGGGGAATAACTTCGATCCGGCGATTTCCTGGAAGGACTTAGAGTGGATTCGGGAGTTTTGGGACGGTCCGATGATCATCAAGGGGATTCTGGATCCGGAAGATGCGCGGGATGCCGTGCGCTTTGGTGCCGATGGGATCGTGGTGTCCAATCACGGCGGCCGGCAGTTAGATGGCGTGCCTTCAACCGCGCGTGCGCTCCCTGCCATTGCGGATGCGGTGAAAGGTGATCTGGCGATTTTGGCCGATTCTGGCGTGCGCAGTGGTCTCGATGTCGTGCGCATGATTGCCATGGGGGCGGACACTGCGCTCATTGGTCGTGCCTTCATCTATGCACTGGCAACGGCAGGCGAGGCCGGAGTTGCTCACCTGCTCGATCTGTTCGAGAAAGAGATGAAGGTAGCCATGACCCTGACAGGGGCTCGTACGATTGCCGATTTGAGTTCTGAGTCGCTAGTAGCTGGGGCGATGGGCGCGATGACTCCTCCAGCCTAAGGAGGACAGCATTTCAGCTTGGCAGAAAGATGTTGGAGTTTTTTTACAAAACCCTCTTGCCAACCCGGCATCGAATCCGTAAAGTACGCATCCGCTGCCGGGGACGCCCAGCGTTACCAGCGGTGATGAGGTTGGAAAACCTCTTGTTTGTCAGGAAGTTAGAGCTCTGTGGTAGGTTGGTCAGATCGCTCGCTTCGCCCGCTGAAAACAGCGGTTGACAAACGCCACGGAATGCGTAGAATACGCCTTCCTCGCTGAGGCAACACGGGTCAGGTCATCGAGCCCGCCGCAG
>NZ_JAKRFL010000026.1:0-37127 GCF_022348105.1 Halomonas sp. MMH1-48 | reverse complement strand
GTTTGACGAGTCGCTTGCCTTGATAATAGGTGATTTATCACCCTCATCGGCAAGCGCCCACATGAATTACCTGATCAAATTGTTAAAGAGCAACTTTCTTAATGTCGCTGCGGCGGGCTCGATGACCGACCCGTGTTGCCTCAGCGAGGAAGGAGTATTCTACGCATTCCGTGGCGTTTGTCAACCGCTGTTTTCAGCGGGCGAAGCGAGCGATCTGATCAACCTACTACAGAGCTCTAACTTCCTGACAAACAAGAGGTTTTTCAACCTCATCACCGCTGGTAACGCTGGGCGTCCCCGGCAGCGGATGCGTACTTTACGGATTCAATGCCGGGTTGGCAAGGGCTAATGTGAAAAATTTTTCAAATAGCCGAGATAAAAAAGCGGCAGGCAATGCCCGAGGGCAAACCTGCCGCAAACCACCGATCAGTACCCTGACCAGAGAGTGCCTGGCAAAGGCATGGGCTCAGATCTCGAAGCCCAGACCAAAATCTTCGCTGGAAATCGCCATCAAGCTACCGGCACCTGCCTGGATCATGGCGGCGTGCGCCTTGGTACGTGGCAGCAGACGCTGGTAGTAGAAACGCGCCGTATTTAGTTTGGCGGTGTAGAAAGCCGCATCCTCACCCCCCTGTGCGCTAGCGGCTTGCTTGGCAGCGCGAGCAAACAGATAGGCGACAGCGACATAGCCGGAGTACATCAGGTAATCGACGCTGGCGGCCCCTACTTCTTCACGATCCTGCATGGCCTTCATACCGATACCCATGGTGAGCTCACCCCACTGGGCATTGAGCTTGGCCAGCGGCTCGATGAATTCCTTGAGCGCAGGGTTGTCGGCTTCGGCCTGGCAGAACTTGTGAATCTCCTTGGTGAAGACCTTGAGGGATTCACCCTGGCTCATCAGCACCTTGCGACCCAGCAGGTCCAGCGCCTGGATACCGGTCGTGCCTTCATAGAGGCGCGTGATACGAGCATCACGTACCAGTTGCTCCATGCCCCACTCTTTGATGAAACCGTGACCGCCAAAAATCTGCACGCCTTCATTGGTACACTCGAAGCCCACTTCCGTCAGGAAGGCCTTCACGATCGGCGTCAGCAGACCCAGCAAGGTCTCGGCACGCTCCTTCTCTTCGCCTGCTGCGCCATGCTCGACCACATCCAGCATCTGGGCGGTGTACAGCACCAGCATGCGCCCGCCTTCGGCAAAGGCTTTTTGGGTCAGCAGCATGCGACGCACGTCGGGATGGACGATGATCGGGTCGGCAGCTTTATCAGGGGCCTGAACACCTGAAAGGCCACGCATCTGCAAACGATCACGGGCATAGCTGAGCGAGTTCTGGAAGCTGGCCTCCATCAGACCAAGGCCTTGAATCCCCACGCCCAGACGGGCCGCATTCATCATGGTGAACATGCAGGCCAACCCTTTGTTCGGCGCGCCTACCAGGTAGCCCGTGGCACCATCGAAGTTCATGACGCACGTTGCGTTGCCGTGAATACCCATCTTGTGCTCGAGAGAGCCACAGCTGACACCGTTACGCTGCCCGGGGTTGCCCTCGGCATCGGGCAGGAACTTGGGTACGACGAACAGTGAAATGCCTTTGGAGCCTTCCGGCGCATCCGGCAGCTTGGCCAGCACCAGATGGACGATGTTCTCGGCCAGATTGTGCTCACCGGCAGAAATGAAGATCTTGGTGCCGGTGATCTGATACGCGTCGTCCTCCGCAGGAACCGCACGGGTCTTGATCAGCCCGAGATCGGTACCGCAATGGGGTTCGGTCAAGCACATGGTGCCGGTCCAGACGCCTTCGACCAGCTTGGTGAGGTAAGTGGCCTTTTGGGCATCGGTTCCGTGATGACGCAGCGCGTCTGCAGCGCCGTGGGAAAGTCCCGGGTACATGCCCCATGCCAGATTGGTGGCGCAGATCATTTCGGAGAGCATCATGGCCAGCGAAGGCGGCAGCCCTTGTCCGCCTTGCTCAGGGTCCGCCGCGAGGCTTGGCCAACCCCCTTCGACATACTGCTGGTAGGCCTCCTTGAAACCACGGGGCGCTTTGACCTCCCCACCTTCCAGCAGGCAGCCCTCTTCATCACCGCTCTGGTTCAATGGCAGCAGAACGTCACGAGCAAAACGGGCGCCCTCCTCCAGAATCGCCCCAACGACGTCAGGAGACGCTTCTTCACCATTCGGCAGTGCCACATAGTGGCTTGGGTAATCAAACATTTCGTTCATCACGAAACGCATGTCACGTAGGGGGGCTTGATAGCTCGGCATGTCACTTCTCCTAAACGGGGGCTGAAAGAGCCGGTACTCAGCAGCCACTTTCAAACATATGTTTGAAAATTAGCGCGCAGACCCGACACAGTCAAGCAGTCGTTTGAATTAAATCGAAAAACCGACTACAACTTTGGTCTTTACCTTAGTAACGTCATGGTTTGAAAATAAAAAAAAGCCCGCCCGAAAAAACCGAGCAGGCTGTTTATCAGAGCTTACTGAGCGTAAATCACTGCATGCGGATACCACCATCCAGGCGAATCACTTCACCATTGAGCATCGGGTTGGTGATGATCTGCTCGGCCAGCAGCGCAAACTCGTCGGCCTTGCCCAAACGCTTGGGAAAAGGCACCGCAGCGGCCAACGCTTGGGCGGCTTCATCCGGTATCTCGCTCATCATCGGGGTTTCGAACACCCCTGGCGCAATGGCCATGACACGAATCGCGTGGCGCGACAGCTCTCTGGCAGCAGGCAAGCTCATGCCCACGACCCCCGCCTTAGAGGCACTGTAGGCGCACTGACCGACTTGCCCATCGAACGCGGCAATCGATGCGGTATTGATGATGACGCCACGCTCACCCCCTTGGTCTGGCGGGTTGCTGGCCATGGCGGCGGCCGCCAGCCGCATGACATTGAAAGTGCCTACCAGATTGATCTGAATCGTGCGCGCATAGCCCTCGAGATCTGCTGGGTTGCCTTGCCGATCCACCAGCTTGGCCACGCTGACCACACCCGCACAATGAACCACCCCCGAAAGACCGCTTTCGCCCCCCAGCGCAACGGCTTTGTTCACCGCCTCCTGCATGGTGTCGGCGGAGGTAATGTCGGCGATGCATGCTTGCGCCTGAGCGCCCAACTGAAAGGCAAGGTCCGTCACACGATCACTCATGTCGCACAGCACTACCTTCCCGCCCGCCTTTACCAGCCGTTCGGCCGTGGCGGCACCCAAACCCGACGCAGCGCCGGTAATCAAAAACGTACGATCCTGGACCTGCATGGCACTCTTCCTGTGAATGATATCCTGTGAATTATGAGCTGTGGCGCACTTGTTCGGCCGCTTGAGCACGCAGTTTGAAGCGCTGAATCTTGCCGCTGGGCGTTTTGGGCAGCTCATCGACGAACTCGATGATACGAGGAAAAGCATGCGTAGAGAGCCGTTCACGTACTTGCTGACGAATCTCTTCCGCCAGCGCATCGCTGGGCTCGTAGCCATCGCGAAGTACGATATAGGATTTGATGATCTCGCCACGAATCTCATCTGGCTGGCCAACGGCGGCGGACTCTGCCACTGCCGGGTGCGTCATGACGCTATTCTCTACGTCCGTTGGTCCCACTCGGTAGCCCGCCGTGGTGATGATGTCATCGTCCCTACCAGCAAACTGAAACGAACCATCTTCGTTACGAATCACTACATCGCCGGTCAGGTAATAGCCATTAACGAAGGGATCTTTCTCCTGCCAAGTATATCCTTGGAAAAAGTGAGCCGGAGAATTCTTAATGTCCACCGCAAGCACACCTGGTTCACCGGGCGGCAGCTCATTGTACTCGGCATCGAGAATGGCCAATCGGTAGCCCGGCATCGGTACTCCCATGGCCCCCACGTGCTTAGGATGGTCAAGAGAGTGATGGTTATTACAGGTCATGCCCGTTTCCGTCTGGCCATAATGATCCATCACCGGACAGCCCAACGATTTTTCCACCCAGGTGACCACCTCGGTATTGAGCGGTTCTCCAGCGGAGCTGGCCGCCCGCAGTGATAACGTTTGATGCACGTCATCGAATAACCCAGATGCTTTCATCAAACGGTAAGCCGTGGGTGCCGCAGCAAAATTGGTGATCTGATGGCGCTTCATGAACGCCAGCGCCCCTTCTGCGCTGAAGCCTGCCTCGTAAAAGTGGGTCGTGACTCCAAGTAGCAGCGGCCCCGCTATGGCGTAATAAAGGCCATAGGCCCAACCTGGATCTGCCATGTTCCAAAAACGGTCTTCCTCGCGCAGATCCACAGCGAGCTCCATATAAAGCGCGAAAGCCGTCATGCCTGCTAAAGGCACGGCAACGCCCTTTGGCTTGCCCACCGTCCCCGAAGTGAACATTTGCAGAAAGGGCTGATCTGGCGACAGGCGCGGTGGCGCATCGCTCATTGACGTATACGTCAATGCCGTTTGCCAATCGAGGTCATCGCCATGCTCACTGGTCGCACCACCCACGGCTAATACGGGTGGGCACTGGCTCAATCCATCAAATTTATAGCGATTGGCGTGATCCGTAATCACTAACTTGGTATCAGCACGACCGAGCCGATAGTCAACTGCATCAGGGCCAAAAGCGGTGAACAGTGGCTGATAGACCGCACCGATTCGCCAGGTCGCCAGCACGGCGACCAGCAAATTGACAGAACGAGGCAGCATACAGGCAATTCGGTCGCCCTCACCAAGCCCTTGGCTTATGAACCAGCCCGCTAGCTGGCTACTTTGGCTGTCAAGCTCGGCATAGGTCAGCGTATGGGTCTGGCCTTGGGTGTCTTCATGCACCAGCGCTAACACATCACCGCGGCCTTGGCGCACATGCCTTCCGCAGCATGCTTCATAGGCGTTCAGGTAACCATCTTGATGGTCGTCCAACTTGGCGACGACACTCTCTATTGAAAATTTCTCGACAAATGAAGAATACGAGGGAAGTGACGATGATGTTGCTGTCATGACGGCTCTCTTATGTTGTTGGTCGTGAGCACTCAAGCAGGCAAAACTCCACGCGCTGTCAGCTTTATTATCAGTTTACGTTAACGGAAGCCTGCCAATAGACCAACGCTAAAAGTATTTCACCTATTGCGCAAGCCGCAAGCGCCGCAACAAGCTTAGACGTTGGTCGACCGAACAGAAGCCTCGCTGTTAGGCTCACCGCGATAGGATCATCGCCACCAGCTCGTCGGCAAGGTCGTCTGGCGTTCGAGGACCGTTGGGGTCATACCAACGGACAGTCCAGTTCAACGCTCCTAAGATGAAGCGAGAAACGAGAAAGCGGTCACCATGAATCAGCCCGGCCGCCAAGGCGTCATCGATCACCTCGACCCACAGAGCCTCGTAAGCATCCCGCAGATGACTCAAATGCGCGCTGGCAGCAGGGTCCAATCGCCGCCACTCGAACAGTGCGACGACATGGGCGTTACGGTCTGCAAACAGTGTTTCCAGATGAGCTCTTGCCATAGCATGTAGCCGTGCTTCTGCGCCGTCGGGACAGGACTGAAGCGCAGCTTTCGCGATGGCAAGCGCATTTTGGGTACCCTCTTCGATCACCGCTGCCAGAATTTCTTGCTTATCTTTGAAGTGATGAAACAGGCTACCCGACTTAATGCCCATTTCCTGCGCCAACATGCGCACCGTGGTGCGATCAAAGCCCTCTTGGACGAATAGCTGAGCAGCTAAGCGCGTCAATTCCTTGCGGCGAGGAGATGCATTCATTACATTCATGTCATTTACACTAGCGCTTGCTTGGTTAGTCAGGAGAAAACCACAGCCCCGCGAATGGGTCAACGCATCGCTAACTACTCAGCTCGATAATCACAAAAAAGCTATCAGGAGATAGGTCATGAGTCGCGCTACCGACATTGTTTTTTTATCTGCCACCCGCACCCCGATGGGCGGCATGATGGGCAGCCTGTCTAGTATGAGTGCCCCTGAACTTGCCGCCGTTGCCATCCGCGCTGCCATCGAGCGGGCGGGCATTGAGGCCGCCACCATTGAAGAGGGCATCCTGGGCTGCGTGCTACCAGCGGGCGTCAAACAAGGCCCTGCGCGCCAAGCGATGCGCCAAGCGGGCATTCCCGATGCCAATGGTGCCACGACCATCAATAAACTCTGCGGCTCTGGCATGAAAGCGGCCATGTTGGCCCATGACCTGATCAAGGCGGGCAGTGGAGAAATAGTGCTGGCGGGCGGCATGGAATCCATGTCGAATGCCCCCCATGTGCTGACCAAAGCACGCGGCGGCTATCGTCTGGGCCACGGCGAGCTGAAGGACCACATGTTTCTCGATGGCCTGGAAGATGCCGAAACCGGAAAGCTGATGGGGGTCTTTGCGCAAGAGGTGGCCACCGAGCGTGGCTACACCCGAGAACGGCTGGACGATTTCGCGATTGCCTCGCTGGAGCGGGCCATGTCCGCCACCAACCATGGCGATCTGGATGCCGAGATGGCGCCCGTCACCGTGACGACCCGCCAGGGTGAAACCGTGGTGAGCCACGATGAGCAGCCCTTTCAGGCCAAATTGGACAAGATTCGCCAGCTGCGCCCAGCGTTTGCAAAAGACGGCACCATTACCGCCGCCAATGCCAGCTCGATCTCCGACGGCGCCTCGGCGCTGATTTTATCGAGCCATGAAGCAGCCCAGCGTCACGGTGTCAAACCGCTGGCCAGGATGCTGGGACATGCCACCCACTCGCGTCATCCCAGCGAATTTACCATCGCGCCGGTAGGAGCCATCGAGAAGCTGATGAAAAAGCTTGGCTGGGGCGTCAATGATGTGGACCTGTTCGAAATCAACGAAGCCTTTGCGGTCGTCACGCTGATGGCGATGGATGATCTGGGCCTGCCTCATGAAAAGGTCAACGTGTTTGGCGGCGCCTGTGCCCAGGGGCATCCCATCGGCTCTACCGGCTCACGCATCATTGCCACGCTGATTCATGCCTTGCGCCAGAAAGGGGGCAAACGCGGTATCGCCAGCTTGTGCATTGGTGGCGGTGAAGCAACCGCCGTGGCGGTCGAGCTGATCGACTGATTCACAGCGCGCTTCATGACTCATGAAGCGCGTTCTGACCAGACTTATGCCAACATGCCGCTACGCGCCGGCCACCTGCCGGGGCAGCGCCAGTGCCATGAGCGCGCTGGCAGCCACCAGCGCCGCCGCCACCCACAGGCACGCACTCAAACCATAGGCCATGTAGAGCCACCCCGAGAGCAGCGTGCCGACCAGGCGGCCCATGGCGTTGGCCATGTAGTAGAAGCCTACGTCCATGGACACGCCATCGGCACGGGCATAGTGGACGATCAGATAGCTGTGCCAGCTGGAGTTGACGGCAAACAGCACGCCGAAGGCCAGCAGCCCCACTACCAGCCACCCCACCTGTGCCAGAGGCAGCAGAGCCAGCAGAATGGCGAGCACGGCAAGCGCGGCTGCCCAGCCAGCCGTGAGCATACGAGCATCTCCATGGAACAGTGCGGTGAGCCTGGGCGCCTGGGTCTGCACGCCGCCGTAACCAATGATCCAGGCAGCCAACAGCCCACCCACGGTCCAGTGGCTCCAGCCATGCTGATCATAAAGGAAGACCGGCAAGGCCACGACAAACCACACGTCCCGAGAGGCAAACAAGCAGAAGCGCGCCGCCGAAAGCACATTGATGGCGCGGGACTTGGAGAAAATCTCGGAAAACTTTGGCTTGACCTTCTGTTTGCCGAGATCAGCCTTCAACCGCCACAGCGACAGCCACAGCACGGCACCCAGCATCAGCGCCATGGCCACCACCGCGCCGCGAAAGCCGATCAGCGTTAGCAGCACGCCGCCCACAAAAAAGCCCAGCCCTTTCAGGGCATTTTTGGAGCCGGTCAACATCGCTACCCAGCGGTACAGGGCGCTGTTGGCATTGGCACTATCTGCAGGCACCAGCACTTTCACCGCGCTTTTGGCGCTCATCTTGTTCAAGTCTTTGGCAATACCCGACAGCGCCTGGGCCGTCATGACCCAAACGACGGTGAGCATCCCGGCAGGCACCATAAGCATGGCAAGCGCCACGATCTGCAGCCCCAGCCCCACGTTCATGGTGCGGTTGAGCCCCAACCGCGCACCCAACCAGCCACCCACCAGATTGGTCACCACGCCAAACGCTTCGTAGAACAGAAACAGCATGGCGATTTGCAGCGGCGAGTAACCCAACTGGTGGAAGTACATCACGACCAGCATCCGCAGGGCCCCATCGGTGATGGTAAACGCCCAGTAGTTGCCCGTGATCAGCATGTACTGGCGCACGTCGAAAGGCAGTGCGCCGATGCGTGCCCTGAGCGACTCAGCCACGGCGCGCCTGCTCCTTGCCCACCATCCAGGCAAGCTCAGCGGTGCGGTTGGCATAGCCCCACTCGTTGTCGTACCAGGCGTAGAGCTTCAACTGCGTACCATTCACCACCATGGTCGAGAGTGCATCGATGATCGAGCTGCGTGGGTCGGTGCGATAGTCGATGGACACCAGCGGCCGCTCCTCGTAACCCAGAATCCCCTTCAAGGGCCCCTCTGCGGCCATCTTGAGCGCCTGATTGACCTCCTCGACGGTTACCTCGCGCTCGAGCTCGAATACCATATCGGTCAACGAGGCATTGGCCAGCGGCACGCGAATCGCATGGCCGTTCAGCTTGCCGGTCAGCTCAGGGAAGATGGCCGTGATTGCCTTGGCCGAACCGGTGGTGGTGGGAATCAGGCTCATGCCGCAGGCGCGCGCCCGGCGTAGGTCCTTGTGCGGTGCGTCCAGAATCGTCTGGGTATTGGTAATGTCGTGCACCGTGGTCATGGAACCATGACGGATGCCGAACGTCTCTAGAATGACCTTGACCACGGGGGCCAGACAGTTGGTGGTGCAGCTGGCCGCGGTGACGATGCGGTGCGTAGCGGGTTCGAACAGATGATCGTTGACACCCACCACTACGTTGAGCACGCCCTCCTCCTTGACCGGCGCACTCACCACCACACGATCGACCCCCTGATCCAGGTAGGCCTGCAGCTTCTCCGTGGTTTTCATTTTGCCGGAGCATTCGATCACCACATCGCACCCGGACCAATCACCTTCGGCAATCGTCTTGTGGGCGCTAAAAGCGATAGTACGGCCATCGATGGTGATCGCCTCTGGGGCGGCATCGATGCCCTGCCCCGGCGCCCACTGGCCGTGTACCGAGTCAAACTCCAGCAAATGGGCAAACGTCGCCGCATCGCCGCCGGGGTCGTTGATGCGCACCAGCGTTACCTCGTCGGCAGCGGCTCGCGCCCACAGACTGCGCAGTGCCAAACGACCAATACGGCCAAATCCGTTGATACCAATGCGTAGTGACATGCTGAACCTCCAGAGCAAAGCGAGCTAGATATATGAAAAATCATATATTAAAGATCAAAAAAAAGCAGTGTTCTATCGCGCAGGCGACAAGCCGCCTGCGCGATAGGGAGTGAGCGGCGCTACATCATCCGAAGCGCCCCGTGATGTAGTCGTGGGTACGCTGGTCTTGCGGATTAGTGAAGATTTCGTCGGTGCTATCGACTTCCACCAGGTCACCCATGTGGAAGAACGCCGTGCGATCCGCCACGCGTGCCGCCTGCTGCATGTTGTGCGTCACCATGACGATGGTGTAGCTCTCGCTGAGTTCATCGATCAGTTGCTCGACCTTGGCCGTCGCGATAGGATCCAGGGCCGAACAGGGTTCGTCCATCAAAATGACGTCCGGGCTAACGGCCACGGTACGGGCAATGCACAGGCGCTGCTGTTGCCCCCCCGATAAACCGGTCCCCGGCTGATCGAGGCGATCTTTCACTTCGTCCCAGAGGCCTGCACGGCGTAAGCTACTTTCGACGATGTCATCCAACTCCGCCTTGCGTTTTGCCAGCCCGTGCAAACGCGGACCATAGGCGATGTTCTCATAAATCGACTTGGGGAACGGGTTAGGCTTTTGAAACACGATACCTACTTGAGCGCGTAGCAACACGACATCGCGATCCGGCGCATAGATGTCCTTGTCATCCAGGGTGATCTTGCCCTCCACCCGACAGATGTCGATGGTATCGTTCATACGGTTCAAACAGCGCAGAAAGGTAGACTTACCGCAGCCAGAAGGCCCGATGAACGCCAACACCTCGTTTTCGTACACGTCCAAGTCGATGCCGTTGATCGCTTGGCTGGCACCGTAAAAGACCTTGACGTTCTGGGCGCTCATCTTGACCGTGTCAGTGGCTTTACTGGTGCGGCTCTCGCCAGCGCCTACGCTCACCATAGGGGATGTCTTTGGCTCTGTTGAAGTATTCACTTACCACCTCGTCTCGAATTTTTTACGCAGCCAGATTGCCAGTGCATTCAGGCTCAGCATCAACCCCAGCAGTACAATGATGGCCGCTGACGTACGCGCTTCGAAGAAATTACGTAGCTCGTTACCCTGCCATAGATAGATTTGCACGGGTAGCGCAGCAGACTGGTCCAACGGCGTAGCAGGCACGTTGGATACGAATGCATTCATGCCGATCAACAGCAGCGGCGCCGTCTCACCCAGCGCCTGGGCAACGCCCAGAATGGAACCCGTCAGAATACCGGGCAGCGCCAAAGGCAGCACATGATGGAAAACGGTCTGCACTCTCGACGCTCCAATTCCCAAGGCCGCCTGGCGTATGGAGGGAGGAATAGAGCGCAGCGAAGCCCGAGTCGCGATAATGATGGTCGGCAAGGTCATCAGCGTCAGCACCAGGCCACCCACCAGCGGGGCTGATAGCGGCAAGCCCAGATAGCCAATGAAGATGGAGGCCCCCAGCAAGCCAAACACGATGGAGGGCACTGCCGCCAAGTTATTGATATTGATCTCGACGAGATCGGTCAGCCGGTTCTTGGGAGCGAACTCTTCGAGGTAGATGGCGCTAGCCACACCAATCGGTACCGATAGCACGATCACGATCAGCATCATGAACAGCGACCCCATAAACGCGCCTGCTAGGCCTGCCGAAGCAGGCGAGCTGCGCGAGTCCGTATTGAGGAACAACGAGGTGCTGAAAGAGTTACGAATGACATTTTCATCGTAAAGACGATCCGCCCACTCGCGCGTTTGAGCGCTTAGCTGCTGGCGTGAATCCGGCAGGGAGCGGTCGATATTGCCTTTTATCCAGACATCGACATCCGCAGCGGCCAGCATTTTAACTTCGACGGTCTGACCCAACAGGGAAGGATTCTCGACGAACTGATCGCGCAGGGAAAAACGCTCATCCGACGCGACTAATGCACGTAAGTCGCGCAGTTGGCGTGGCTCGACCTCGACACCTAACGCCTCTTCCATGGCGCGGTCGATCAGCGACTGCCAATTTACCATTCCCGCTTGAATCAACCACTGTGTGTAGCGCTCATCGAAGGCCGCCTGGCTTTCACCACTGGCACGCTCGGGCTTCTCGTCAAGTTGAATCACTTCAGGATCGAAGTAAATTTCTGGATACAGAGTTGACTGCCAGAATGCCGGCACACCGCGCATCAAAATACTGATGAACAGAATGGTGACAAGCGTGAGGCCAATCACTACCGCGGCCAAACCCGCAAAGCGGAAACGCTTTTCTTGACGATGACGTCTTGCCAGCGAATTTTCGATCGTTGTCAGACGGTGCTGACGGCGCTGCTCAATCGTAATAGACATGGTCGCTTACTCGTATTGCTGGCGGTATTTACGCACCACAACCAGTGCGATGACATTCAGGCCAAGGGTAATGACGAACAGCGTCAGCCCCAGAGCAAAAGCCACCAGCGACTGCGGGCTGGCAAAGTCCATATCCCCTGTCAGCTGGTTGACGATGGTCACCGTAATGGTCGACACCGCTTCGAACGGATTGCCGTGAAGCACCGGATTATTACCAGCCGCCAATACCACGATCATGGTTTCACCAATGGCGCGGCTGGCGGCCAACAAAAACGCACCGACGATACCTGGAAGCGCAGCAGGCAACACTACTTGGCGAATCGTTTCGGACTTCGTTGCACCCAACCCTAGCGCACCATCGCGCAACGACTTAGGCACTTGGGTAATGATGTCGTCTGACAAGGACGAGACGAATGGAATGATCATGATGCCCATCACCAAACCCGCCGTTAGTGCACTGGTGGTGCGAATGTTGATACCCACCACATCCCCAAGGCTAGACAAAAACGGACCGATGACGATCAACGCGAAAAAACCGTAAACGATCGTGGGAATACCCGCCAGCACTTCGATGATCGGCTTGGCCACACTACGCAGCCAAGGGGGAGCGTACTCGGCCATGTAAATCGCCGTCATCAGACCCACAGGAATGGCCACCAACAAAGCAATGATACTCACCATCATGGTGCCCCATAGCAGAGGCAGTAAACCAAATTCGCCTTGCGCATCGGTACCCGAGGTACTGAAGCGAGGATTCCAGGTCGTTCCAAAGAAGAACTCTGCTGGACTGATGAAGCTAAAGAACTTCAGCGCTTCGCCCAGCATCGACAGCACGATGCCCACGGTGGTGAAAATAGCAATGGCCGAGCAAGAAGCCAGCGCAATAGAGATCACTTTTTCGACATGGTTACGTGCACGCCATTGGGGAGAAACGCGACGGCGAGCAAGCACCAGCCCCACCACCGCCACAACGGCCATCAGTGCGATCAGGGTCGTGTTCTGAAAGGTCTGCAAGCGAGCCATGTGAGCGGCCGCCGCTAATTCTTCGGGGCTTCCGCCACCCGCCACATTTCGCTCGTTGGCTAGCGCAGTAATGCGCCGTAACAAGGTAGCCATTTCACGTTCGTTCATACCCGCCACTAGCTCGGGGGGCAGTTGTTGAACGACCAGCATGTCAATCAACTGTGGTGCCAGCAGCGACCACAATATAAACAGCGCAAGCGCTGGCAACCCGCACCAAAGGGCCACCAACGCTCCATAATAACCGGGGCGCGAATGCATCCGCACATCGTGCTCTGCCGCAACCGCGCGACTACGTGTTAACCCTAAGTGGTAAGCCAAGGCCATTATCACGAGTAGCGTGGCTATCAAGGCAATGTTACTCATTCTCTCTCCGCCCATGATTTCCTACGTTCAAGCGCCAGCATCATTTTCATGATGCTGGCGCGATACCTACCTACACATCGCTGTCAAGCGACAAGGGCAGTCTTACTCTTCTACGCTTACCACGGTACGGGCTTGGAACTCAGCCAGTGCTTCAGCACGCTCTTCTTCGCTCATCGGGATCAGAC
Organism: Halomonas sp. MMH1-48; assembly: GCF_022348105.1. Classification (NCBI taxonomy): domain Bacteria; kingdom Pseudomonadati; phylum Pseudomonadota; class Gammaproteobacteria; order Oceanospirillales; family Halomonadaceae; genus Halomonas; species Halomonas sp. MMH1-48. The sequence continues at coordinate 23,877 of NZ_JAKRFL010000026.1, read as the reverse complement.
CAGCGTCTTCCAGCGGGCTGCCATAGCCAGAGATCATGTCGTTCAGGAAGAACTCGGTGTACTCGGCCAGACCAGGAATCACGTCCAGGTGCTCGCCCTTCACGTAGAAGAACAGCGGACGAGAAACGGGGTATTCGCCAGAACCGATGGTTTCCAGGCTGGGCGTTACGCCATCCACAGTAGCCACTTGCAGGCGGTCACGGTTCTGGTCGTAGAAGCTCAGACCGAAGACGCCAACGGCATCTGCCTGGGCATCCAGACGAGCCAGCGTTTCGGTGTAGTCACCCGCGATCTCGACGATACGGCCATCGCCACGCAGTGAGTTACAGGCATCGCCTTCTACGTTGGCGTCGCTTTCACAGCCAGCGTGCACGACTTTCTCTTCGAAAACTTCACGGGTGCCGTGGTTGGAAGCCGGAATGACCAACACGATCTCCTGATCGGGTAGGCTGCTGTCGATTTCGTTCCAGCGAGTGTAGGGGTTGTCGACCAACTCACCCTCGTGGGTAACTTGTGCGGCAGCGGCTTTGAACACGTGCTCAGGCGTTAACGCGAACTCTCCACGGTCGATACGAGAAGCAAACACGATACCATCGTAGCCGAACATCACTTCGAGAATTTCGTTGACGCCATTTTCGTTACAGCTGGCCACTTCGCCGCTGCGAATGGCGCGAGAAGCGTTGGCGATGTCAATGGTGTTTTCGCCAACGCCCTGGCAGAACTGACGCAAACCGCCACCGGAGCCGCCAGAACCGACGACCGGCGTGTTGAACTGGGGATAGGTGTTACCAAACTCTTCGGCAACGATACTGGCAAACGGAAGTACAGTGGAAGAACCGGCAATCTGCACCGTGTCACGAGCTACGGCGGCAGTCGATACGCCGGTAGCGAGTGCGGCAGCAACAACAACACCAAGTGTCTTTTTCGTTACTTTCATCGTCATGTCCCCTCTGGTTTCATGCCTGGGCTGCTTGAATTAACCCGTTCGGCAATGTTGGCGATTGGCCTTTCACACCGAGGAGTTTGCACAGTGACGATTGCAGAAATATGACAGTGGTAATTTTTTTAGCAAGGAATGTTAACGAAGCGTTGGCCCAAGGACTTCAAAGCAGCAGCCCCAGTGCTGCTAGCGTGCATAGTGCCAATGAACAGCGCTGCAGCAGCACTTTATCCAGCCGGTGGGCCACTGCATCGGCCAACGCATTGCCGACCAATACGGCAGGCAAAAACGTCAGTGCCAGCTTGAAATGCCATGCGCTGAGCTGCCCCGCCAGCGCCAGCGTCGCCAGAGTCAACAGCGAGGTGATGACGAAAAAGGCCGCCAAATTACCGCGCATTCGATCGGGCGAAAAGCCGTGCATCAATAGCACGATGGGCGGCCCACCAATCGCCGCCACGGTGCCGAAGATGCCCGACAGCACACCGGCCACGAACAGCGTGACGCGATTCACCGGCACATGAAAACGGCACAGCGTGACACCGACCGCAAACAGCACGATGGCGGCAATCAGCGTTTCCAGCACGGCCATGGGCGCCGCCAGCAGCAGCCAGATGCCCAGCCCATTACCCGGCAGCCGCCCCACCAGTGCCACGCCGATCTCGCTCAGATGCACTTCGTGCCAATAGCGACGTACCATCATTAGCGATACCGTAAAACCAAACAGCACCAGTACGACAGGCACCAACCGAGGCTCCAGCATCAGCAGCAGCGGCGCCCCAACGACGGCAAGGCCAAACCCCGTCGCACGCTGTACGAAGGCACCTAGTAGCAGCACCCCGGCACAGGCAAGCCACCTATCCAGTGAAAGTCCTAGCGAGAGCTCCAACCCTTCCAATACCATCACGCTCAAGACACCCGAGTAAGCTTTCTCACCCCAATATTCCCAAGCAGCGCCGCCCCTAACATGGTTAGCACCATTGGCCAAAGATGCTCGACCTGGAAGAGTCCCACGAGTACACCCGCCAACGCGCCACAGCTAAACTGGATGCCCCCCAGTAGTGCCGTGGCCGTGGCGCTGATATGACCGAAATGATCCAGCAGCGACGAAATGGCATTGGGTGTAATCAGTCCAATCATCCCAGTGAAGAGCATTACCAACACCACCACGACAGGTAATGAAGCCAGGCCAAGCGCCGTCGTGACGACTAACGCCAACGCCGCGAATAGCTGTACCGCCAAACCAAACCGCAGGTTCTGCTGCGGCGTCCGCTTACGCAGAAGATGAATATTCAGCCGATTAGAGAGAGCAATGATGACCACATTGACACCAAACACCAGCGGGTAAATTCCCGGAGAGAGGGAGAAGTAGTCTAAGTAGAGAAACGGTGATGCCGTCACGAAAGCGAACAGGCCTGCAAAAGAGGCGGCCACCGCACAAATGTAGCCCATTCCCTCTCGGTGACGCAGCACGCTGGCGTAGTTGCCCAACACCTGACGTGGGGTGGCGGCGGGCCAACTGGGGTCACGGGTTTCAGGCAATCGCGTGCCCAACAGCCATAATAAGAACCCAGCATAGACCGCTAGAAAGACGAAGATCAGCCACCAGCCTGCAATATGCAGCAGCAGACTCCCAACCGCCGGAGCCACCAGCGGGGCCAGCATCATGATCATGGCCATGGTAGACATGACCTTGGCAGCCTCACGCCCGCTGAAGCAGTCACGCACAATGGCTGCCGAATTCACCACGCAAGCCCCGCCTCCCAGTGCTTGTACGAATCGCCATATCAACAGTGAGGTCAAACTATCGGCAGTGGTGATCATCAAGCTGGACAGCATAAAGACAACCAGCCCACTCAGCAGGACGGGTTTGCGTCCTATACGATCCGACAAAGGCCCAAAACAGAGCTGCCCCAGCGCAAAGCCGAACAAGAACATGCTAATGGAAAGCTCGGTATGGTGAATGCTGGCATCGATACTCTCCGCCAACACGCCCATGGCTGGCAAATAAGCATCTATCGCAAAAGGGGCCAATGCCGTATTCGCCGCCACCAAAAGCGCCACGCGACGCGGATTGAGTTCCATACATCTCCTCACAGCTACGCTGGTCGACCGCCTGGCGGCCATTTAGATAGGACGCTAATCATACACTCAACCCCAGGATCTCGCACCGTTCACTCAGAACTGAAACATTTGCCTATTAAGCTGGCTTCATGAGTCGAATGAGGAATACCTGGGGGCATGATGACACTCACAAAACTTGAAAACATTTCGTTACGCCAGCTAAGCCTATCGGCACTGCTCTTGATGGCGGGCTGCCTGCTGATGTTTGCCGCGCTAGCATGGAACATCATGCAGCAGAGCCAGCGTGATCTGGCCGCTTTAGAGCTGGTCAACGTGCAGCAAGCGTCTTCGCTGAATCGACTACACATCGCCAGTTTAGAAGGACTCAATCGCATGGATCGCGCTTTAGAGCGACAACTGCGCCCCTCGCTCGGTGATCCTATTGCAGCGCTGGAAGCGGTCGAGTACGAGTTGAACGAAATGTCACAGGCACTTGATAGCTTTCTGCAAGCCACACAGAACAGCCCGTATTCAGCGCTACGCGATGCCATCGATGATAGAGCCCATCAACTGCTGGCTAGCATGGATGCGCAGCACGATGCCATCACCTCCGGTGACCGCAGTGGCTATCGACAAATCACGCTGGAAGCCATGGCGCACAGCGAGGCGCTAGCCAGTCATGCACGCGCATTTTATCAGGTCGCCGATCAGCAAGGCGTCAGTCTGATGCAAAAGGCCGAGCAGCGTGGTGGCATGGTCGCCGTTGGCTTGGCCCTGGGTATGGCGATCTCACTCGCACTCATGGGATCGCTGATATGGCTTGGGCATTACCAGTTGCTTCAGCCCATTCGCCACTTGATCGTCCACTTCCGTCATATGGCCGACGGGGATTTGAGCAAGGCGGTTCCCGCTCGAGGTAACAATGAAATCGGCCAGCTCTATGCTGCCTTGGGCGTCATGCAAACCTCTCTCATTGGCACCGTCACCCAGCTACATGACAACAGTCAGCACGTCTTCCAAAGCGCTCAGCGTTTGGCATTGGGTAATGAGGACCTCGCCACACGCACTCATCAGCAAACCACCTCGCTGGACAGCACGGCAACCAACGTCCATACGTTAACCGATAGTGTGGCGCACACCGCTGAACATGCTCTCCAGGCCAAAGAGTTAACCGAACATGCGACGGCGCAGGCACAGCGGAGCCACCAGACCATGGAAGCCTTTCTGTCGACCATGGAAGAGATCGACACCCACGCCAAGCAGGTCAACGACATCGTCAATGTCATCAATAGCATTTCGTTCCAAACAAACCTGCTCGCTCTCAACGCCTCGGTAGAAGCCGCGCGAGCGGGTGAGCAGGGCCGCGGCTTTGCCGTCGTGGCTGCAGAAGTACGCTCACTGGCCACCCGCAGCGCGGAAGCCGCGACCCAAATTCGTCACTTATTGGCATCTTCCAATGCGAGTATCGAGCGGGGTAATCAGCTATCCCGCGATGCCAGTCAACAGTTCGAAGAGATGGTGGGCTCGATCTCCTCGACCCGCCGAGTAATCACCGACATCGCCGATGCTGCCCACCTGCAACACCAGCACATCGAAGAGATCAACAAAACATTACAGGAACAAACCCATGTGACACAGGCGAATGCTCGGCAGGTCGATGCCACCGCACAAGACGCCATGTCGCTGGAGTCGGCCGCCGAAGGGATGCGCGAGCAAGCGGCCCAATTCAAGGTAAACCAACAGCGCCGGGCATCTGATTACCAGTGGCGCGCCGCAGATTCTTCGCCAACGTTACCGATCAACCATACTCAACGTGAGTCAGCCTTGTTAGAGTAACCTTGACTCAAACAAGGAGCACTGCATGGCCACTAGCCTATTAAACCAATTGAAAGAGATGACCACTGTGGTGGCCGATACGGGAGACCTGGAGGCCATCCGCCGTTTTCAGCCCAAGGACGCCACCACCAATCCATCGCTGATTCTTCAAGCTGCCCAGCAAGAGGAGCGACGGGCTCGCTTGGCCAGTATTGCCAAAGACAGCACCGATCTGGACGACGCGGTCGATCGTGTAGCGGTGGATATCGGTAGCGAAATTAGCAAGCTGGTACCCGGCTACGTATCGACCGAAGTCAGCGCCCGCCTCTCGTTTGACCGTGACGCCACGATTGCCAAGGCGCACTCGCTCATCGAACGCTATGCCCAACACGGCGTGGGCCCGGAGCGTATTCTGATCAAGATGGCCTCTACCTGGGAAGGCATTCAGGCCGCCCGCCAGTTGGAGCGCGACGGCATTCGTACCAATCTGACATTGCTATTCGGCTTTGCTCAGGCGCAGGCATGTGCCGACGCCGGTGCCACGCTCATTTCACCGTTCGTTGGCCGCATCCTCGACTGGCACAAAGCCCGTTCGCCGGAAGCCGACTTTAGCGGCGCCAATGATCCGGGCGTACAGTCGGTAAAACGCATCTACGACTACTATAAAGGCCATGGCTACCCCACGATCGTCATGGGAGCGAGCTTCCGGAACGTCGATGAAATTCAGGCACTCGCGGGCTGCGACCGACTCACCATTTCCCCTGCTCTGCTCAACGAACTCGACGAGCTGCAGGGTGAATTGCCACGGCAGTTAACGCCCATGGGTGCTAGCAGCTCCATCGAGCAAGCGCTAGCGCAGGCCGATTTCCGGTGGGAGATGAACGAAGACGAAATGGCGACAGACAAGTTGGCCGAGGGTATTCGCAAATTCATGGCCGACCAGCGTAAGCTCGAGGAACTGCTGAGCGCGCTACGCCAAGGGTAAGCGCTGCCTCGGCAGCCCCCAACCATGACGCCCTCTTAACCGCTCGCTAAGAGGGCGTTTTACTTATGTGTCACCGTCGATTGCGATTCGAGCATTTCGACCAGCGGTTGAAACTGCTCACGATTATGCTCGTTCATGTGCATCAAAATACGGTGCGCTTCCAAAATACGTGTGCGCAGGCCCTCTTCATCGGCAGGCTCGGCTGGCAAATCTTGCATCGACGAACTGAGCGGGGTAGTGGGCTGCAGAGGCGCTTCCATTAGCGTAAAAAAGCGCGCAAATCCCATGACGTCGAGCATCTGACGCACGTCGGGGTTATCGGCAATGATCGTCGGCGGCTGTTCCAACCGCCCTTTGACGGCCATAGCGACTTTCGCAAGGAAGCCGAGCGCGGTGGAATCCACGTTGGTCGCTTCGCGCAGGTCGATCATCACCGCCTGGAGCCCAGGGGTTTGGGCAAGGCGTTGCGCTTGCGTATCGAGCGTGGCACACAGCGTCAGTCGCACGTCTCCGCAGAGCTTCAAGACAAAAACACCAGAGTCGAACGCCGCTTTGATACGGCCCTCTTCAATCAGCATGACCAAATCCGCTCACCATCATGATTGTCAGGTCATCGGGTAAAGCATCGCGGTCTTGGTTCGCCTCATCATCCGCATCGCCCTTTTCGAGGAGCGAGTTGGTGCTGGCTAGCCGGTCGCGCAGCTGCTCAAGCGTGACACTTTCGCTAACGAGTTGCTCAAGTTCCGTGAGCCGCGTGTCGAGCGTTTTACCCGGCAAGCATTCCAATACACCGTCTGAACACAGCCATAAACGAAAATTGGCCGGTAAAGCACAGCTAAGCGAAGGATACTCCACATCGGGGAAAAGGCCTACCGGCATCCCTTCCCCAGCAAGACGCTCTAGTTTACCGTCGGCCGCGAGCAGCGGCATCGGTAGCTGAGCACCGAGCGAATAGTGAAGAGTATGCGCCTCATGGTCAATAACACCGACGAATAAAGTGGCATGTTTTCCAATATCGGTATCCTGCAGCTCACGGTTCATCGCCGCGAGCCAGTGGGGGGGCAATTGCTCTGGGGCTTGGCCATCCCACTCGTTGAGCCAACGGTTACACAGATATTTGAGCAGCACCGTCACGAAAGCAGACGACGCGCCATGCCCCGACACATCGGCAAAGTAGAACGCACTGAAGCGATCGTTATAACGTTGGTAGTCAAGAAAGTCGCCTGATAAATACAGCGATGGCGCAAACCAGTAGTCGTAGTAAACGCCACTGATCACTTTGGGATGCGCGGGCAACAATCGGCGCTGAATATGGCCCCCGCTTTGTTGATCCATCCGCAATAGCGCCAAGTGCGTCTCGAGGCTCTCGTTGAGCTCTGCCAGGCGCTCACGGTCACGGTCACGCTCCTGCGCCAAAGCGTGCAGCTCGATCGCTTTGCGAATCATCCGGCGCAGTAATTCAGTATGGCGTAGCGGGTGCACGATATAATCCACCAGCCCCACATCGATCGCCTTGATCAGGTCAGCATCCTGGCGAGAGTCGCTCACGATGAGCGTGGGCAGCCGAAGCGTTAACGGCGACCATTGCTGCCGCGGCACAGCGCGCGCATGGGCGACGATCAACGCAGTGCCGTTAGGCAAATGGGCTATGTTATCGGCGGCGTACACCCACATGCCGTCGCAAGTAATCGCCTCGGCCAGCGCATCGCGCTCGGGGCCAGGCTCATCGATTACTGCGATCAACTGCTTAGCGTGATCCATGTTGGGCCTCAATCGGCGAAATCGTCGTCACCAAAGTCGGTATCGTCGAAATCAAAATCATCCATGGCAAACGGGTCATCGCCCAGCGCTCCATCGTTCACCTCGAACTGTCGGCGCTGTAAATAGGCATCGCGTACGAACCGGTAGCGATCTCCCGAAATCAACGACTCTTGATCCAGCAAGCCCGCACGTATATCGATGATGTTCAGCGCTGTCAGACCGATCCTGACACGATCTTCGTCTAAGTAGGTAGGCGGATAGGCGGCCATGTCGGCAGGTCGACCGGTGGCATCGCGCAGCGTGCTAGGGCCAAACAGCGGAAGAACCAAATAGCGCGAATCTTCCCAGCCCCATACGGCTAGGGTTTGACCAAAGTCCTCCTCATCGGCAGTGATCTCCATCAGAGTGGCGTAGTCCAGCAAGCCGCCGATACCTACCGTAGAATTGATCAAAAAGCGAGAGGTCGCGAGCCCTGCATTAGCAGGCTTGCCCTGGAGTAAGCTGTTGAGCGCCGTGCGTATCTCTGCCAAGTTGGAGAAAAAGTTACCTACCCCTGTTTGAACCGGTTCAGGCGTGATGGTTTTATACCCCTGCGCTACCGGCTTGAGAGCGTAGCGGTCCAATACGTCGTTGAACGCAAACACGCGTCGATTGAAACCTTCCCATGGATCCTGTGGATCAGCGGCCACTTGCGCCTCTGCCGCCCCCTCCTCTTGAGAAGCCCCTGTGCTCGCGCAGCCGCCCATGCCGAGCATCGTGAATAGCAGAAGCGGCAACAGCTTCTGCCATCCATTTCCCGCTTGTCTTTGCATTGCCCACCCCTTCAGCATGCGTTGTCCTCTTCCCGTATTGCTCGCGCTTCTCAACATTCACTCTCGAATCGCCACACGCTTACTGACGGCGCACCACCACGCTACCCGCACTGTAACCTGCACCGAACGAGCAGATAACGCCGATATCCCCGTCCGTTAACGCCTCGCGGTGAAGGTGGAAAGCGATGATCGAGCCTGCCGAGCTAGTGTTGGCATAGCGATCGAGAATGATCGGGGCCTGTGTCTCGCTAGGTTCTACACCCAGCACTTTACGTGCAATCAAATCATTCATATGGCGGTTGGCCTGATGAAGCCACATACGCGTCAGATCAGCACCCGATAGCTCGAGCGAGGCAAGATGGTCGGTGATGAGCTTAGCCACCATCGGGCAGACCTCTTTGAAAACGCGTCGTCCCTCTTGCACGAATAGCTTGTCCAACGCCTGCGGATCACTGTCGGTCACACGGTTCAAAAACCCAGCATTGTTGCGAATCGCGTTGGAAAATTTGGTGACTAGCCGCGTGCCAAGGATCTCATAGCGTTCCCGGGCCACCGCCACGTCGTCATTTTCCAGTACCATAGCCGTACAAGCATCGCCGAAAATAAAGTGGCTGTCACGGTCTCTAAAGTTCAAATGCGCCGAACAGATCTCCGGGTTGACGATCAAGGCCCGCTTGACACTGCCTGCCGCAATCGCATTCGCCGCCGTTTCCAGCGCAAACGTGGCGGAGCTGCAGGCAACGTTCATATCGAATCCGTAGCCAGACGTACCCAATGCTTGCTGTACTTCTACCGCTACCGCTGGATAAGCGCGTTCTAAGTTAGAGCACGCTACGATGACCAGCTCGATATCTGCGGCATCCACCTCAGCCGCCGACAAGGCTTGGCGTGCCGCCTGGGTGGCCATCTCACACTGGATGGAGGGCTCGTCATTACGACGCTGCGGCAGTTTGGGTCGCATGCGCTGGGGATCAAGGATGCCGTCAGCATCGAGCACGTAGCGGCTTTTGATACCCGAGGCTTTTTCGATGAACTCACTGCTAGAATATGCCAATGCTTCTTGTTCGCCCCGTGCGATGGCGTTGGCATGCTGGGTGTTGTGCTGATCGACCCAAGCATTGAAAGCAGCGACCAACGCCGCGTTGTCAATGGCGTTTTCCGGCGTGTAAAGTCCAGTACCGGTGATCACTACGTTGGCCATGCTGTCTCCTTAAGAGGCCTCGACACGTCAAGCCGAAACCATCAGTCAAATAGTATCGTGCAGGCAGACCATCCTGCTCTGTGCTGACGAACGCTGTGTTAGGGATGCGTGATCTCTTCCCAGCGTTTTTCCAGGCGCTTTACTGACACCGGCATTTTTGTTCCGAGCTGCTGCGCAAACAGAGAAACACGCAGCTCCTGGAGCCACCAGCCGAATACCACGAGTGCCGGGTCTTCAGCGTTACCGCGTCGCTCGCTTTTGCGTCGCGCGTCGAAGCGTTCTTCGAGCGCCTGGACATCCTGCATCATCATTTGATCACGACCTCGTTCGCGGGCCGCCTTTTCAAGGCGAATCAACGCGGCTTCGGTATAGCGTGGATACTCATCGAGCCACTCCCCAGCATCGCGAATGAAGCCAGGATAGACCAACCGCTGCATCTGTGCGCTCACATCACTGTAAACGAGCGCTAACGCAAAATTGAGCTTCCCTTTAAGCACCTTGGTGACGGCTAAATGCCCTTTCAAGGCGTTTTCAACCCGCTCCAAAAGCGTTACCGCATAGGGAATCAGCGAGTCGCCGGTCCTATCGAGACGCTCGGCGAGCTCAGGGGCAGAGCGGGGCAGCGGATGTGTCGCCACCACCTGGGTAAACACTGCTAGCAGCAAGTCGTCCACGAGCACCTGCTTAGTGCCTACTTTAGCAAATAGCAGCGCGCACTTTTCCACCCCAGGCAAGCGTTTGATCGCTTTCACTTGCTCGGGCTGCTTTGCGATGGCTAACCGGGCAACGCCCTCTTGGTGGGCCGCAGTGGCTTTCGCAGGGTGATCGAACAGGCTGACGTTGAAATGATGCCCATTGGCGACCAGCGCTGGATAGGCTTCTACACGAATGCCCGCTTGCGTGGTCACACGCGACTCGGGCAGCGGTGTCTGAGGTAGTTCGTCCATCGAAGGCGCTTGGCTTGCCTGATCGGCCAACGCCTGGGCCCCTGCACTAGCCGCCTCTTCGAAACGCTTCTCTAGTGCCCTCACGTCGCGCCCCTGGCCAAGCATGTCACCCGCATGATCGACCACTCGCACGTTCATGATCAGGTGCGGGGGTAGCAAATCGAGACGCCAATCGTCTGGATGAACACGGGTGCCGGTACGTCGGCGAATGAACTCACCCAACGCTTCGGTAAGCGGCCGCTCATCGGGCGCTAGCGTCTCCAATGCAGCATCGACCCAGTCAGGAATGGGCACTACCTGACGACGAATGCTTTTCGGCAGCGATTTCAAAAGCGCAATACACTTCTCGCGTAGAAGCCCCGGCACCAACCACTCAAGGGCATGAACGGGCAACTGCGGTAGCATGGCCGCAGGCACGGTTAGGGTCACGCCATCGTCGGCGGCATCCGGGTCGAAGTGGTAACTGACCGGGTACGCGACGCCAGACAGCGTTAAATGATCTGGATACTGCGCCAGAGTGACGTCATGGGCATCCCGGGCCTTGAGAGCATCGATATCGAACTTGAGCAGCTCAGGGTCCTGACGCTCGGCCTGCTTACGCCAGTGCTCGAAGCCCTTGCCATTGACGACATCTGCGGGTATGCGCTCGTCGTAGAAGGCAAAGAGCGTCTCTTCGTCAACGAGAATATCCCGCCGACGGGCGCGATCTTCTAGCGCTTCGACTTCATCGATTAGCGCACGATTATGGGCGAAGAACGCCCCTTTGGTTTGAAACTCGCCTTCCACTAGCGCCCGGCGGATGAACAGCTCCCGCGACTCCTGTGGCGCAATGGGCCCATAATGAACACGACGGCGCGCTACGATAGGTAGGCCAAACAGAGTGACCTGCTCGAAGGCGACCACCTGGGCACGCTTCATCTCCCAGTGAGGCTCACTGTAGCTGCGTTTCACCAAGTGTTCCGCCTGCGGTTCGATCCATTGGGGGTCGATTTTGGCGACGGTGCGGGCAAACAGCTTGGTGGTTTCGATCAACTCGAAGGCCATGACCCATTTGGGGGTTTTCTTGGCCAGCCCTGAGCCTGGATGAATCATGAACTTGCGGTTTCGCGCGCCGAGGTACTCGCGGTTTTCAAGTAACGTGCCCAAATGGGAGAGCAGACCCGATAGTAACGCCTGATGCAGCTTACCGGACGTTTTCCGTCTGGCTTGCTTGGCCTGCTCTTCGCTTTCGTTCTCATCACGGGGTAGCGGCGCGGGCACCTCGATATCCATATCCCGCAACAGCTGGCGTAGCTGGCGAAACGTATCGTGCCACTCGCGCATGCGCAGGTAGTTGATGTAGTGCTCGCGACACCAGCGGCGCAGCTGGTTGCCGGATAGCGCATCGCGGGCGTTATCAATGCCATGCCACAAGTTCAACAACGCCACGAAGTCGGAATCCGGATCGTGCCAGCGCTGATGCGCCTGGTCGGCGGCTTGGCGCTTGTCGGCGGGCCGATCGCGGGGGTCTTGAATCGCCAGCGCCGATACGACAATCAGTACGTCACGCAGGCAGCCCCGCTCTGCACCAGCCAACACCATACGGGCCAAGCGAGGGTCGATGGGCAGCTTCGCCAGCTTACGGCCCAGTGTGCTCAGTTGCTGCTTCTCGTTGACGGCACCGAGCTCGAAAAGCAGCCTAAAGCCATCTTTGACGAAGCGACTATCGGGCGGGTCGACGAAGGGGAAGTCTTCGATACTGCCTAGCTTGAGTGCCAGCATCGACAAAATGACCGACGCCAGGTTGGTACGCTGGATCTCCGGGTCGGTGAACGCGGGCCGAGACAGAAAATCCTCTTCGTCGTAAAGACGAATACAGACGCCTTCGGCGATCCGGCCGCAGCGGCCCTTGCGCTGATTGGCGCTGGCCTGGCTGACTGGCTCGATGGGCAGTCGCTGAATTTTTGCCCGGTAGCTGTAACGGCTGATGCGCACAAGGCCCGGGTCAATGACGTAGCGTATCCCCGGCACGGTGAGTGAGGTTTCGGCCACGTTCGTCGCCAGTACGATCCGCCGTCCCCGGTGAGGAGCAAACACCCGATTCTGCTCTTCGTTGGAGAGGCGCGCGTACAGCGGCAAAATCTCGGTGCCTTTCAAGTCAGCACGGCGCAACGTATCGGCAGTTTCACGGATCTCCCGCTCGCCGGGTAAAAACACCAGTACGTCCCGGGGGCCATGCAGCCAGCCTTTTTCTCGTTCGATCGTTTCGATTTCTCGCACGGCGTGAACGATGCCTTCTTGCAGTGTGCGGTCCTCTTCATCCTCATCGCTGCGCGCCAACGGACGGTAATGCACGTCTACCGGGAACGTTCGGCCCGACACCTCGACCACCGGCGCTGGCGTTTCAGGCGTGCCGAAATGCGCCGCAAAACGCTCCACATCGATTGTGGCCGAGGTGATGATGACTTTCAGATCAGGACGCTTAGGCAGCAATCGCTTGAGGTAGCCAAGCAAGAAATCGATGTTCAGGCTGCGCTCGTGGGCTTCGTCAATGATCAGCGTGTCGTAACGGAGCAGCAGAGGATCGTGTTGAGTCTCGGCCAGCAGGATTCCGTCGGTCATCAGCTTGACGAGCGTGCTCGGTGAGCTTTGGTCGTTGAAACGGACCTGATAGCCCACTTGCTCGCCTAGTGGTACGCTCAACTCCTCCGCCAGACGCCCCGCGACGCTGCGCGCCGCCAGACGCCGTGGCTGAGTATGGCCAATCAACCCTTTACGGCCACGACCCAGCTCCAGACACATTTTAGGTAACTGAGTGGTTTTACCCGACCCCGTCTCCCCGGCCACGACCACCACTTGATGGTCACGGATCGCGGCGAGAATATCCTCACGGCGCTCTACCACCGGCAGCTCTGCCGGGTAATCCAGCGTCACGCGGAGGCTTTCCCGCTGGGCCAGCAATTGCTTGGCTTGGTCGACCTCCCGCTCCACCTCGTTCAAACCGCGGTCGATCGGTTTGTTCTCTCGCTGCCGCCGCCGTAGGCCCGCCACCCGACGCGAGAGCCGCTCCTGATCACGCCGCATGACGTGATCTAGCGACGCCTTGAGCGTTGCTAGTGAGGAAGCGTTGTCTTGCAGGGTGTCGATACGGGATGAGTGCGTGTCGGTGGTCACGTTAGGCTCGGTTCCATCTCAGAATAAACGTCGGCCCACTTGCAAGTGGGCCGACCATTGTAACGCTTTCGCGAACGAGACGCCTAACGTCCGCTTGACCGAGTACTCACGCTTTATGGCGTAGAAGGCTTTTCCTGATCACGCAGTTGGCGGCGCAGCACCTTGCCCACGTTGGTCTTCGGTAGCTCATCGCGGAACTCGATGTATTTGGGCACTTTGTACGCAGTTAGCTCTTTCTTGCACCAAGCCCGTAACGTCTCGGCATCGAGCTGGCTGTTTTTCGACACCACGAATAGCTTGATGGCCTCACCCGCGTTCTCATCGGCGACGCCCACGGCCGCTGCTTCCAACACATCTGGATGTGCTGCGACGACGTCCTCGACCTCATTGGGGTAGACGTTGAAACCCGACACCAAAATCATGTCCTTCTTACGATCCACGATTTTGATGTAGCCGTCGCTCTGTAATACAGCGATATCTCCTGTCCGGAACCAGCCGTCATCATCGATGGCGTTACGCGTTTCCTCTTCACGCTGCCAATAACCTTTCATGACCTGAGGGCCCTTCACACACAGCTCCCCTGGCTCTCCAAACGGCATATCTTGGCCATCGCCATCCACCACTTTCACCGACGTACCCGCGACCGGTTTGCCAATGGTGCCCAATTGAATGGCATCGTTGGGGTTGAAGCTGACGATAGGCGACGTCTCGGTAAGGCCGTAGCCTTCGGCAATCGGGCAACCGGTGGTCTCTTCCCAGCGCTGAGCAGCCGCCTTGGTCAGCGCCATGCCGCCGGAAATGGTCAGTTTCAATTTGGAGAAGTCGAGCTGTTTGAAGTCATCACGATTACATAGCGCGTTAAATAGCGTGTTGAGGCCGATAAAACCGGTAAACGGCAGCCCTTTGAGTTCTTTAACGAAATTGGGCAAATCTCGAGGATTGGTGATGAGCAGCGAGTGATTGCCGGTTTCCATCAGGAACAAGCAGTTCACGGTAAAGGTGTAGATGTGGTAGACAGGCAACGGCGCAATTACCAGCTCTTCACCATCGGTGAGATGTTCACCGATGGCTGAACGGGCCTGTAGCATGTTCGCCACCAAATTGCGGTGGGTCAGCATGGCCCCTTTAGGCATACCGGTCGTGCCGCCCGTGTACTGCAGCGCTGCCAAATCCTCCAACGTGCGCTCCACAGGGGTGTGCTTTAGCGACGCGCCTTTCTTCAGTGCGTCTCTAAAGCCAACGGCGCTGGGCAGCGAGTAGGCAGGCACCATTTTCTTGACGTGCTTCACGATGGCATTGATGAGCCAACGCTTGGGGGCATCGTGCAGGTCGGCAAGCTGCGTTACCAATACATGCTTGATGTCCGTTTTATCGAGCACTTTTTCTAGCTTGTCGGCCATATTGGCCAAGATCACGATGGCCTTGGCATTGGAGTCTTTGAACTGGTGCGCCATCTCCCGCTCGGTATACAGCGGGTTGGTGTTGACCACCACGAGCCCCGCCCGCAAGGCACCAAACACTGCCACGGGGAACTGAAGCACGTTCGGCAACTGGATGGCGATCCTGTCTCCTGGCACCAAGTCGGTCTCATGCTGAAGCCAAGCCGCGAAGTGAGCCGAAAGACGGTCAAGGTCGGAAAAACTCAGCGTTTTGCCCATGCAGGTAAACGCGGGCTTGCTTGAAAAACGTGAGACGGCTGAGTGAAAAACATCCGTAATAGAGTGGTAGTCTTCCAACCCTTCAAGCGCTGGTCCGCTTAAAATAGAGGTGTTGGCGTGTTCGCTCATGGGCTATCTCCGCTATCCGTGTCGATATGAGACCGACCTTGTTATTGTGGTGGGGTTGTATAAAGCGACTAAATGCCAACGATATACGACGTTTAAGGCACTGTAAAACGATCGATTGAAACTTACGTTTCAACTTTAGCTTATACCCTTCTAACCCTATTGCATTATGGACAATATCGCGCGCTGATTTCTCCCTCACGCCATACCAGTAACTCCCCTGGCACCATGCGCTGCCATGCCTCGTTTTGAGTGAGCGGCTCAGTCGCAATGACCGATACGATATCGTTGGGCGTCGTATGCTCGATGAAATTGACTGTCATCTCAGCATCAGATAGCTCCGCCTCACCAAAGGGCGCACGCCGAGTGATGTGCGCCAACTTGGTGGTGCAATAGCTATAAAGATAGACGCCGTCAGAAAGGAGTAAATTAAAAACGCCTAAACCCCTGAGCTGCTCACATAGTGAATGCAGTGTTTCCCATAGTGCCTCTGGCGAAGCCGGTGGCATAGGAAACGTGCGCCGCAGTTCACCCATGATCCAGCAAAACGCATGCTCGCTATCGGTATTGCCCACCGGGGTGTACATCCCTAAGGGCAGCGACTGCCAGTCGCTCAGTTGACCATTATGAGCGTAACACCAAGGCCGACCCCACATTTCACGGGTAAACGGATGCGTGTTGGCCAGCCTTACCCCGCCCACGTTGGCTTGGCGAATATGACTGATGACGACGTTGGATTTGATCGGATACTCACAGATCAAGCGGGCAATCGGTGAATCCACGGACGGGTGAGGGTCTCTGAATTCGCGATAGCCGCCCTCCTCATAAAAGGCGATACCCCAACCGTCGCGGTGCGGGCCTGTGCCTCCACCGCGGTGCAAGAAGCCTGAGAAGCTGAAGCAAATATCGGTGGGCACGTTGGCACTCATGCCCAGCAATTCACACATGGGCGCGCTCCTTTGCTGCTTCTCCCACTAGCGGATGACCGGTTCACGGCGACGTGTCGGCTGGGGGGCCTCTTCCGCTTGATGGCGCGGCGGGGTGTGCTCTTCAGGCAACGGGCGACGCCACCACCACAGCGCGATGCCAATGCCTGCCCCCAGCGCTACGCCCAGCACGGCCCACAGCAGCCCGGTGCGCATGGCGCTTGCGCTGTGCTCAAAGAAACCAACGGCCGCCACCATCGCCGAGGGCGCCCAGCCGGTATAAAACTCCCCCTCCTCAACCAGCGGCAAGCGGTAGTTCGCAGGCATCCACATGGCGCCCGCCACGCACCAGGTGATCACTAATCTTGGCAGACGTGGAAACAGGGCCAACGCAAAGTACACCGCTAACAGAACCAGCAGTGAAAGACCGTAATAACTTAACCACAGCAGTGACATTGAGTCTGCAAACAGCATAATACCCCTCATGTGGGTGGAATCACCCGACGTTGATTTCCCGTTATGGTACCTGTCAATTTATGAAAGCACAGCCTGGTATGCACGAAGGCTCGCCCGTCGCGCACTATTATCGCGCCGATGATCCTGAATGGCACTGGTTAGAAGACCGCGAGAGCACTGACGTCAGCGATTTCATCACTGCGGCCAACCAGCAGCATGCCGACTGGTTTGCCCCCCTCTCACCCCTAGCGGATACGCTCTACCGTTCGCACCTTGCACGCAGGGAGTTAGCGGTCAAGAGTCTAGAGACAGTGCTTGACCACTTTACGTTCTGGAGCGAGACCGGCGCGGAAGATGATTACCCTTGCTGGTGGCGTTACCCCAACGGCCAGCCAGAGCAAAAAACCTGTTTTCTCGATGTCCGCGAGCGCGCTGCTCATCAGCCGTTCTTTGATATGGGGGACATGGCCCTCTCTCCCGACGAGCAGTGGCTGGCCTGGACGGAAGACACTCAGGGAGACGAGCGTTTTACGCTGTGGTTGAAAAGGCTGCCTAACGGAGCGCCCCGTCAGCTACTCAGCGATATCGGCCCCAGCGTTTGCTGGGCGGAAGACCAAAGCGCCGAGGGTGCCACGCTTCTATTCACCCGCTTCGACGATACCCAACGACCAGACAGCTTATGGCGTCTGTGGGTCGCTTTTGCCAAGGACGGGGGTCAGCCATCTCCTGAATTGATCTTCCGCGAAGCCGATCCGGAATTCTGGGTCGGCGTGGGCAAAACACGCTCGAAAGCCTGGTTAATGATCGAAACTGGGTCGAAGGAGACCACGGAAGTGCTTGCTCTTCCAGCCCACCGGCCAGCCGTCCCGCCGGTATGTCTTCATGCTCGCCAACCGGGTGTAGAGGTAAGTATCGATCATCGCCCTGGCACGTTCTATCGCTTGAACAACCAAACGGGACCACACTTCCAGTTAGACATCCGCACCGATTCGTTGAGCAACCCACAGGCGCCTTGGCAAACGCTGATTCCTCACCGCGACGATGCAACGCTCGAAGGTATGGATGCATTCTCATGGGGGCTAATTCTGGCCGAGCGCAGCCATCAAGATGCACAGGTAAGGTTGCGCCGTGTGGAACTGGATGCGCAACATCATTTCCTATTCGATGGCTATTTGGCGCTGCCGGAAACGCTTTGCTCACAGCTTCTGGAAGACTCGCCCCACTTCGATACGCGCACGCTGCATCTACGAGAAGAGTCGTTCACCCGCCCGCCAAGCTGGTACGCCCTGGATCTCGATAGCGGTCAACGCAAACTGTTGAAGCGCGTCGCCGTTCACGGCCACCTGACACCTGAGCAATTGACCAGTCGCCGAATATGGGCGACCAGCCACGATGGGGAGCAGGTGCCCATCTCGGTGGTCATGCGGACCGACTTGGCCGACCAACCGCTGCCCACTCTGCTGTACGGTTATGGTGCCTACGGGGACGCACTGGACCCCTGGTTTTCGATTGCCCGACTGGAGCTTCTGGAACGCGGCGTCGCGTTTGCCGTGGCTCATGTGCGGGGTGGTGGTGAGCGCGGCGAACCGTGGTACTTGAAGGGCAAGATGGCCCACAAAGAAAACAGCTTTCACGACTTTTTAGCCGCCCGTGAGGCCCTCGTCACCGCCCATGTCAGTCAACCTGAGCGGGTGATCGCCTATGGGGCCAGCGCCGGTGGGCTACTGGTAGGCACCTGCCTTAACCGCGCGCCCGAGGCGTTCTGTGCCGCCGTATTGGATGTGCCTTTTCTGGATGTGCTGCGCACCATGCAAAACCCAGCGCTGCCGCTCACCACGGCCGAGTACACGGAATGGGGGAATCCTGAAGACCCAAATGTCGCCAAGCGTATCGCGGGCTACTCGCCTATCGACAACATCCAACCGCAGCGTTACCCAGCGCTGTGGGTCGAAGGAAGCTGGTTCGATACTCGGGTGAGCTACTGGGAGCCTGCCAAGTTCTACGCCCGCGTCACACAGGCGCAGCAGGGAGACGCGCCCATTCTGCTGCATACCGACATGAGCAGTGGGCACGGTGGCGCCTCGGGCAGGTTCAAAGCCTGGCGGGATGCCGCACGCCAAGACGCATTCATTCTATGGGCGCTAGGGCTGGCGTAATGGCGTCGTCGGCGGGAAGCGCCGCAGTGAGCGCTTGGTTGAACTCACCAAAGGCTTGGCGAGCGCCCATAACGACGTCGGGCCATGTGGACTCAGGACACACGGCTTCGGCATAGTGCCAAAAAGCAGCCCATGCGTGGGGAGTCAGCGGCACGTCGGTAAAAAAACGGCATGGCACCTGCTCCCCCAGTAAGCGCCGAACATGCCGACCAATCAGCTGTCCGCCCAGTCGAGACCCCTCTAGCACGTACATCATTCCCACCTTTTCGTATGCGTTGGCGGGGGCGGTGAACGGCCAAGCCGACTGCTGCGGTTGATTCAGGCCTACGAGGTCCTGGCGAAGCAGTGGCTCCCGCAGGGTCAATGGATAGCGCGCTTCGTCATCTACTGGCGACTGATCTAACGTAAACTCCAGCCCGGCAATGGCAGGATAAAGCGCCGCAAGCCCACGTCCAAAGCGGGTCCTATCAAGGTGAGGACTCAGCAGTGTCACCAATGCCGGATGATGGTCGATGCAGCGATGGTCGGCTTTCGTCGCGAGCCTTAGTGTCTGCGCCAGTAGCCCCCCTGCATCTTTATGCTTCATTTTGCCGCCACGGTATTGTCTTGGCTTGCTGGAGCAGCGCACGTAGTTTTAAAAGATGAAGACGGGTACTTTTGGTCCAGGGTCGGCTGTGCCCCAGTCGCTGTTCGACCCAAGCTTCGAAGGACCGCCTTGGTGACACCATGCTGCCTCCTTCGCGGTAATCCACCGGCTTATCGGGATTACCTCCCCAGGTGACGTTGTAAATGTGCTCCACGCGGCATAAGTAAAGATTGACGGTATGATGCGAGTCGAAGGGAAGATCGCTGATCAATGCCACACCCGCCACTTCACTAAGCGGCATCCCTGGGCAATCACGCTGCAGACACTCGCTGACCCAAACATTGCTGGACTCCTTCGCAGCCTGGGTCGCGACCATCGCCATCACATGAGGCGTCAATCCTACGCCTTGCTGGTAGTACTCCTCCCCCATCTGCAGTATGACGCCATCTACACTGAAGGTGTCCATCAACCACTCGCTCAACTCGTCCCAGGCGCTTTCAAGCTCGCCGTGACGCATCAGCACCGACTTAGCGTGATCGAAGTAGCGCTGCAGACCATCGATGACTTGCTGACGCCGACGCGCTTTGAAATCGCGCAGACGTAAGTTAAACCCCTCACTCAACGTACGTATGGACTCAAGCTGGCTGAGCGTAAGCTGTTTGGGCATAGCAGCATGGCAAGAGATAAGCGCATCCAACTCTCCCCCCTGGATGATCGGTAGCGAGACGGCACCCTCAACGCCCATATTGGCCATGTACTCCAAGTGCACTGGCGAGGCACTGCGCAGGTCGACGTAGCTCAAGTCAGGCGTTGCATCGGCCTGGGTCGCATAGATCGGTACAGGGGCGGCCGTGGCATCGGGAATCGTACGCCACGGGTTCTTCAAATAGAGTTGGCGAGCGATATAGGGTATGTCGCTGGCGGGAAAACGCAGCCCACGATAGCTGCCCGTCACGCCCTCGCGGCGCGCCTCGGCGATCACCTCACCATCACCCTCTGGCATGAAACGGTAATAGAGCAACCGGTCGAAACCACTCACCGCCAGCAGGCTATCCATTAGCGCCTGACACTGGCTTGCCAGCTCATCAGCACTCTCCGGCACAGCCGTAGGAGGGCTGACGGCAACCATCGGTGCGGCATGGGCATCGACAGGATACAATTCATAGATCCAACCGCGCCCATGATGCTGAGTCACCACGACATCGAACTCTTGCCGGGGCGTTTCGCATTGACCCGCATGCCGCTCTCCAGGACCTAGGTTGGGGAGCGTTTTGACGATACCGTCAAGAAAGGCGGGCAACGGCTTTCCCAGGGCTACTTGGGGCTCCACATCCCTCAATAGAGTCTCTGCATTGGCCGAAACGTGTGAGACCGTGCCATCGACATCGGTAATCAGCAGCACACCATGGGGCTGAATGGCGCCAGAAAGGTGTAGCGCCTCCTGCTCACAGTGGTGGATAAAGCCACGGGATTGGGTCATGACACTACATCCTGAGAGGGGGCATCGTGGGGGTGACCACTGCCGGTAATCAAGGCCGTGAATTCGGCCAGCGGTAACGGTTTCGAGAGTAGGTAACCTTGAACAAAGTCACAGTCGTTTTCAATCAACCACGCTAATTGAGAGGAGGTTTCGACCCCCTCCCCCACGGTGCGAATGCCCAAGGCCTTTGCCATACCCAAAATCGCCAGCGCAATGGCGCGATCACCCTCGTCTTTTTCCCCTAAACCATCCACGAAGCTTTTGTCTATTTTCAACTCGGCCAAGGGCAGCCGCTTCAAGTACGCTAGCGATGAGTAACCAGTGCCGAAGTCGTCCACGGCCAGTTTAATGCCCGCTTCACGCAGTTTTTCGATATTGCCCAACGCCGAACTCGACCGATCCACTAGGGTACTTTCCGTGATTTCCACCTGAATCAGCGAGCAAGGCACCCGGTACTGTTTCAAGCAGCCGAACAGATGCGTAATGAAGCGCTCCTCTTGAAAACTACGCGCGGATACGTTCATGGCCACTGGCGGCGGCGTCAGTCCATCGTCACGCCACTTGGCCAATTGGCGAATCAATTGCAATGCTACGTAGCGGTCCAGCTCCAGAATCAGGCCGGTCGCTTCGGCCACCGGTATGAAATCGACAGGACTTACCTGTCCCAGCGTGGGATCGACCCACCGCAGCAGCGCCTCGGCTCCGGATAACGCGCCTTGGTCGACACAGACGAATTTCGGCTGGTACACCAGCTGTAAACGGTCGTGTTCCATTCCGTCGCGCAGGGCATGCTCGATGGCGACATCACGCATCAGGCGTGCTTGAAGCTCGGGTTTAAACAATTCGAACCGATCACGACCATTTTCTTTGGCTCGATACATTGCCGTATCAGCGGCTTTGGTGAGCCCAGCCACGTCGTCACCATCATCGGGGCAGAACGCCAAGCCAACGCTAGAGGTCACGAACAGCGCATGACGGCGCACGTCGAAAGGCTTGGAGAGTGCCTCGACAATCCGCTTAGCGACCTGCTCGGCCCCTTCGATGGAGGTATCCACGAGGATGACCGTAAACTCGTCACCGCCTAGGCGGGCAACGGTATCCATGTCCCGCACCAGCTCTTTCAGACGATGCGCGACTTGAATGAGCAGCTCATCCCCAACGTCATGCCCCAGGGTATCGTTGATACTCTTAAAGTTGTCCAAATCCAAAAACATTAGTGCGCTGGCCTGCTCACTACGCTTGGCGTGAGCAATCGCTACTTTGAGACGGTCCTGAAACAGCGTTCGATTCGGCAAGCCGGTCAGCGCATCGTGGGTGGCCAAATACTCTGCTTGGCGCTGCGACTCCTTGATATGGCTGATGTCCGAAAAGACCGCTACACATAGCGCTTCGTCTTGGCTATCGGGCTCGATCATATTGAGCGTTAGCCACTGCGAAAATAGCGTGCCGTCTCGGCGTTTGTTGAACACTTCACCCTGCCAATATCCGTGCTGTTTGACGATTTCCCACAGCACATAGCAAGTGCCCCGTCGTTGCCTACCCTCCTGGCTGTCATCGTCGCGGTACAGCAAGGGTAGCGCGGGCTGTCCCTCGACAGCGTCAGCCGCATACCCCGTAATGCGACTAAACGCATTATTGACCGACCTAACATTGCCTTGGGCATCGATGACGACAATCGCCTCGCCAGCTTGCTCGAAGACCTTCGAGGCCACCAGCATTTCTCGTTCGGCGTGTTTACGCGCGGTAATATCTTCAGACTCAGTCAAAATCAAGTAGGGATGGCCTTGCTCGTCACGTAGCACTTGATGCACGCAGGACAAGACACGCGCAGTGCCGTGATCGCTGGGGAGCGTATGCTCAGCCTCAACGATTTTTTGAAAGCGCACCGCATCCATGTCCCGCGCCCATACCGAGCCTGCGTATGCGTCTGGGAAAAGCTCGAAGACACTTCGCCCAATCAATTGCTCTTTCGTGAGACCAAACGTTTTGAGAAACTGCGGATTGGCAAACGTGTAGCGTCCGTTGAGATCTTTCAACGCGACCATGATCGTGCTGTTTTCCATCAGCGCTTGCATTTGCGCTTGAGATTGTCTGAGCTTCGCTTGCACTTGGCTCAGGTCGGTCACGTCCATCAACGTAACGACCAGTAGCTCCACCGTCCCTTGCTGATTGATGCCGGGGGTGATCAGCCGCTGTAGTAGTCGCCCTTCGAGTTCGATAACGCTCTCCACCGGTGCAGCCTGCCGGGCAACGTCTGCCATGGCGTTCTCTAGATCATCGAACACCTGCGGTAAGCGAAGCCCCGACACATGGCGCATCAGCGCGGTTGGACGAACATTGAACGAGCGTGCAGCAGGCGCATTGTAGCGTTTGAGACAAAGTGCACCATCGAATACTAGTAGCGGAAAATCGAGCGCATCGTACAGATAGGTATATTCTTCGTTGAGCTTCGTCAGCTCGCCGGTTTTCACGTTGAGCTCTTCATTCAAGCTGATCAGTTCTTCGTTCGTCGCTTGCAGCTCTTCGTTGGACGCTTCCAACTCTTCGTTCGTGGCCTGAAGCTCTTCATTAGACGCTTGGGCCTCTTCGTTGAGCGACTGCATCTCCTCATTGGCGGTCGCTAGCTCTTCAATGAGCGACTGTAAATGTTCGCGAGTGGCCTCTAGCTCATCCTCTAAACTATCGGCCCCCCACTGTCAAGCTAGTTGGAGTGTCAGCGGCTGTTAGACTCTGAACGATGTGGGGCGTGACGAGGTTCCGATGAAGTACTCCGACGAGCGCCGGGAAGCCATCCTCAAGAAGCTGCTCCCGCCG
>NZ_JAKRFL010000025.1:0-42736 GCF_022348105.1 Halomonas sp. MMH1-48 | reverse complement strand
GGGAAGTGTGTCTGAACGACGGGAAGTGGTTAAAAAGTAGGCAGTTTAAACCGTGCCAATAGGTTTTTAGTAGCATTACGTCTTGGGTAAGATACTTGCTGAGGTGCTATGAGAAATCCGGGCTAGCTGGGCAGCTAGATGTCGCAATAGTTTTAAGCGCAATCCAAGATCATTTCCCACAGGCAATGGGTGTCTCTGATGACTTCCCAAGAGTGTACGATGATGATGTAGACAAAGGGATTCTATTCTTGAAGCAATTTGTCTGGTTGCATCAATACGTACTGCGTGAATCGGAATCTGAAGAGGAGCCACATGATAGTGGAGAGTAGGCCTAACAAGGCGATGCTGTCGGACCAATTTTCCGCTGCGCTCCAAATTTGCCGCAGAGCGCGGCGTTATATCAGCACTACCTCAAAGACTTCTCTTGGTCGAAAACCGACACTACCACCGCTGATGGCGTCGGTTTTAGCTAACCCCCAACCCCACTAACCCTAACCACCTCTCTCACCACCGCCTCATTCAACACTCCGCGCTTGGCTTCCACCACCGTGAGCCATTCGCGGGCGCGGGTGATGCCGGTGTAGACCAGCTCGCGGGTCAGGATGGGGTTTAGCGTGGGCGGTAGCAGTAGGGCGGTGTGCAAAAACTCCGAGCCTTGGGATTTGTGCACCGTCATCGCAAACACGGTTTCCACCGCGTGCAGGCGGGAAGGCAGCACCCAGCGGATGGGTTTGTCGGTGTCGCTCGTGGGAAAGGCCACTCTCAATAGCGTTTGCTGCGGGTTGCGCGGGTCGGGCACGGCCAGAGTAATGCCGATATCGCCGTTCATCAGTTTCAGGCCGTAGTCGTTTTGGGTCACCAGAACCGGGCGGCCTTCATACCAGCCTTTCTCTAGCGTGTAGTCGCTGCCGAACAGCAGCTTTTCGCGGCGCAATGTGCTGGCGATGCGCTGGTTTAAGCCTTCTACCCCCCAGGGGCCTTTGCGCAGCGCGCACAGCAGTTGGAAGTGGCTGTAGGCGCTGAGCACCTCGCTAGCCCAGGCGTTGTAGGCGGTTGTGTTCTCCTCGAACGACTCCCCCCGTGGGCGCTGTGCGTGCAGCACGTTTAAATAGTGGCGGTAGCCGGTGGGTGGGGCGATGGGCTGGCCTTGGTGGTCGGTGCGGCCTTCGCCGTTGGCCGCAAAGCCGCTGGGGCTGCCGTGAATCACCAGCTTATCCAGCGCGGCGTCGTCACTCATTACCAAATGGTGCACATCCGGGTAGCCGTGGCGCAGCACGGCGCTTATCGCCTGCTGTTTTTCCCGTTCGCTTTGCGCATGGCCCGGCTGGTTGATGGCTTTGGCTAGCTGGCCGATGCCGCTGCGTTCATTGAAGCGGTGGCTGACCCGCAGCATGGTAATGGCTTGGTCTAGCGGTTGGCCTGCGGGGTCGATGAACTGCTCAGGCAGCGGTTGGCCGGTGGCCTGGGCCAGCCAGTCGGCGGTGGCCGGGGTGTAGTGGGCGGCTTCCGCACGGCGGCATAGGTCGCCCAGTACCGAACCGGCCTCTACCGAGGCGAGCTGGTCTTTATCCCCCAGCAGAATGCACTGGGCGTGGGCGGGCAGGGCGCTGAGGGTGGCGGCCATCATTTCGATATCTACCATCGAGGCTTCGTCGATCACCAGCACATCCAGCGCCAGCGGGTTGGCGGCGCTGTGGCGGAAGTGGCGGGTGTCGGGGCGAGCGCCGAGTAGGCGATGCAGTGTTGTCACTTCCGTAGGAATCGCGATCTCGCGGGCTGCCGCCGCAGGTGAGTGTTCACTTAACAGCGTTGCCAGCTCAGCGAGCGGTAACGCATTCACCTGCCCGGCGATGGATTCGTTCAAGCGAGCGGCGGCTTTGCCGGTGGGGGCGGCCAGGCGAATGCGCAGCGGCGGGCTGGGGGCTTTGGCCAGTTGCAGGGTTTGCAGCAAGGCGAGCAGGCGTACCACGGTAGTAGTTTTGCCGGTGCCGGGGCCGCCGGTAATGATGCCGAAGCGGCTGCGGGCAGCCAGGGCGCAGGCGGTTTTTTGCCAGTCCAGCCCGTTGCGTTGCTTGAACAGGATGTTGAGCGCTTTGTGGAGTAACCCCGAGGCGCTGGCGTCATTCGTCGCTTCCAGGCGGGCGGCGATGTGTCGGTGCAGGCTTTGTTCGTACTGCCAGTAACGGCGCAGGTAGAGCCGTGTGTTGGGGGTGCCGCTGGCTGAGTGAGTGGTTACTACGACCAGCGGCGTGTTGCCGGGGCCTTCGCTGGTGAGCAGCGGGTGGTGCAGGGCGGCTTGCCATTCGCTGAGTGTGAGCGTAGCCAGCACGTCGCTGGGCAGCGGCGGCGGGTCGGTGAGGTCGTCGCCTTCGGGCGGTAGCGAAAGGGCGAAATCCGGCGCGTTGAGCGTGGCGTTGATATCCAGGCACACGTGGCCGCGGCCTAGCTGGTGGCTGGCCAGTGCGGCGGCCAGTAGCAGCAGCGTGGGGGCGTCCGGGGCTTCACTGGCTAAAAAGCGCACCAGGGCGCGGTCTAAATCTCGCAGCCAGCCTCGCGCTACCCAGCGTTCGCACAGGGCCAGCAATTCCGGAGTGCTGCTGAGTGCCGGGTGGGCGCTGGCGGCTTCGCCGAACATATCGAAGGTGTGGGTGTCGTGCTGGCGGCTCATGCCGTGACCTCCTGTTGGGTGGCGTGTGGCTCGCCTGCAAACAGGCTATCCAGGGCGTCGATGAGTTCAACCGGGGCGGGTTCGCCCACCACGCCGCGCCCAGGGCTGCGGCTACCGCGCAGAAATACCGTCATCGAGCCGCCCAAATGCTGGTGCGGGTCGTAATCCGGCAGGCGCGCTTTTAACAGCCGGTGCATGGCGAGTAAGTAGAGCGCGGCCTGCAGGTCGTAGCGTTTGGCCAGCAGCGCGTGGCGCAGGGCTTCGGGTTCGTAGGCGCTGTCGTTGGGGCCCAGGTAGTTCGATTTCCAGTCCAGCACGTAAAAGCGCCCCTGGTGCTCGAAGGCTAGGTCAATAAAGCCTTTCAGCATGCCGTTCAGGGTGTCGGCATCCAATGCTGGGCGCTCGATCCCTGGCAGTAAGTGCTTGCTTACCAGCGCATCAACGGCTTGGGTATTCACCCGCTTGGCGGCAAACCAGAACTCCAGCTCTACCTGATAGCTTTCCAGCTCATTCAACGCCACGCTTTGCGGGGTGGGCGCGGCCAGCGGCAGCGGTGTGGTGAGCAGGGCGCTTAGCCAGCCCGCTAGCGGTTCTTGCCATGCTTGCCAGCCACGTAGCTGCACCCGCCGCCACAGCATGTCGTTGAGGGCGTCCATATCATTCGCGGCGGTATCGAAGCCTTGCTTGCCTGCCCACTCCAGAAGCCCGTGCAGAAAGGTGCCGGGGCCGGGGCCACGTGGAAACTTATGTAAGTGAAACGCTTCTAGTTGGGATCGTTCTTGAGATAGTTCCCGAGGTTCATCCAGTACTTCAAACGCGGTGGCTTCCTGGGCGGTGGTGGGTTCCAGCGGTGGCAGCACCGGGGCGGTGAGCGTGCCGGACAGCCGCAGCGCTGAGTAGCTGGCAATCCACCAGTGCTCTTTGGCGGTGCGCGTGGGCGTGCGGGCGTGGCCCAGCTCACTGCTTTGCGCCACTTGGGCCACGCGCTCAGCGGTGGGCGCGGGCGGTTGGTGAACCTGTATCTCGCTGCCTTCCACCAGCTCACCAAGCGCTTTATTGAGCGCCTCCGGTGAAAGGGCATTGCCGCCTTTTAGCAGGTAGCCCAGCGCGCTGTTCTCCAGGCCTTTCAGCGGGGCTAGCCCCAGCCAGGTGGCGTGGCGGGCGCGGGTAAGCGCGACGTAGAGTTTGCGCAGGTCTTCCCCCAGCCGTTCGCGGTCGGCGGTGGCGAGTATCGCGTCATCCGCTTCTAAGCTGAGCTGCAGGTTGCCTTCGCCATCGTGCCAGCGCAGCGGTACGTCTTCGGCTTTAACCGGGCGGTGGTTGGCGATGAAGGGCAGGAACACCAGCGGGTACTCCAGCCCTTTGGATTTGTGGATGGTGACCACCTTGACCAAATCCTCGTCGCTCTCCAGGCGCAGTTTGTGGCTGTCGCCGTGGCTTTCCGGGTCGGCGATGGCGTCAAACAGAAAGCGAATCAGCGCGTGTTCGCCGTCCAGTTCGGCGCTGGCCTGTTGCAGCAGTTCGCCCAGGTGCAGCAGGTCGGTGAGCAAGCGCTCACCCTCTTCAAACTCCGCCAGCAGGCGGGCGGGAATATCAAAATCCACCATCATGCGGCGCACCAGCGGCAGCACGCCCTGGCGCTGCCACAGGCGGTGGTAGCGGCTGAACTGCTCTACTCGCTCTTCCCAGGCCAGCTCGTTTTGCTGCAGGTGGTCTAGGTCCGCCAAACTTAGCCCCAGCACCGGCGTGGCCAGCGCGGCGCGCAGGTGCGCTTCGGCCTGGCGGGAGCTGGCCAGCGGCTCGGCGCAGGCGCGCAGCCAGCGCTCTACCTGGGCGGCCATGGGCGAGCTAAACACCTTGTCGTGATCCGACAGGTACACGCTCTTCACCCCACGGCTGGCCAGCGCTTGGCGAATGGCGCGGGCTTCCTGCAGGCCGTTCACCAGTACCGCCATATCGGAAGGCTTGAGCGGGATGAGCGTCTCATCGGTTTGAAAGCCGCTCTTGCCGTGTTGGCCTGCGCTGAGCAGTTCCGCCATATACGAGGCGCAGCGTTCGGCCATCTCGGTTTGGTAGGCGGTTTTGGAGAGCGGCTCGTCGGCGGCGAGCGGCCAGAGCGTCATCGCGTGCAGCGGCTGGCCTTGGTGAATGAGCTGCTCACTGCGGCCTTTGGCCTCTACCGGCAGAAAGGGCAGCGGGTTGTTGCCGCCTTCTTCGCGGAACAGGAAGGCCCCTGCCGGGTGTTCATCGGCGTAGCGGAAGCAGTGGTTCACCGCCTCGACCATGGCGCGGCTAGAGCGGAAGTTGGTGCCCAGCGTCACGTGGCGGCCTGCGGTGTCTTCGCGGGCTTTGAGGTAGGTGAAGATATCCGCGCCGCGAAAGGCGTAAATGGCCTGCTTGGGGTCGCCGATCAGCAGCATGGCAGCGTCTCGGCGGGGGTTGGCGACCTCGTACACCGCGTTGAAGATGCGGTATTGGATGGGGTCGGTGTCTTGGAATTCGTCGATCAGCGCCACGGGGAACTGGCGCAGTATCTGCGCGGCCAGCGCCTCTTTGTTGGGGCCTTGCAGTGCGCGGTCCAGGTGGGTGAGCAAGTCGTTGGGGCCCATTTCGGCGCGGCGCTCTTGCTCCCGCTCCAGACGCACCTTGCACCACTGCACGGCGTGAATCAGCAGGTCGTTGCGCGGCTCGGGCAGGGTGTTCAGGGCGGCGGGAAGTTCGGCCAGTGCTTCCCAGGCGGCGGGGCAAGGGGGCGCGCCCTCTTTCCATATTTCTGCCATGCCCTCTGGGGTGAGGCGTTTCCAGGCGGCGGGGGTGAGTGCGGGGCGGGTGGCGTCGCTGTCGCACCACTCCCGCAGCGAGCTTAGCCAGTTGGCGCGGCTTTTGGCATTGAAGCTTTGGCCTTTGAAGGCTTTGCGTTTGGCGGCGTCCTCCAGTGCGGGCACTAGGTCGTCTAGCCATGCGGGCCAGGGGGCTTTTAGCTCGGTTAGCCGTGCGTGGCGTTCGGCTTGGGCGTCGCTTAGGGTTTGCTCGGGTTCGGGGCGCAGCGCGCCCAGTGCATCGCTTTCGTGGAGCAGCTTGCGCACGTCTTGGTGTAGCTGATCGGGGGATTTCCAGTAGCCGGTGATGCTGCCCAGCGCCTCAGCATCCAGCGGGTAGTAGAAGGTGCGCCAGTAGTCGCGGACTACCTCTTGTTCCAGCTCTTGCTGGTCGTTTTCCAGGTTGAGCGAGAAGAGGCTGCCGCTATCGAAGGCGTGCTCCCGCAGCATGCGGTAGCACCAGCTATGGATGGTGGACACGGCGGCTTCGTCCATCCACTCGGCGGCCAGCTCCAGGCGTCGGGCGCAGGCGGGCCAGGTGGCCTCGGGGTATTGGCTGCGCAGCGCCAGAAGAAGAGAGTCTTCACCCTGATCACGAAATACGGCAGCCGCCTCCACCAGCCGATGACGAATACGTTCGCGCAGCTCCTGGGTGGCGGCGTTGGTGAACGTGACCACCAGAATTTCCGGCGGGGTGAGCGGGCGTACAAAGGCGGTATCGTCGTCACTGTGCTGCCCGCCCAGCACCAGGCGCACGTAGAGCAGCGCGATGGTGAAGGTTTTCCCCGTGCCCGCGCTGGCTTCGATCAAACGGCTGCCGTGAAGCGGCAGCGTCAGCGGGTTCAGCGGGGCGGGCTGGCTCATTCTCATTCTCCGAACATCACGGCAGGCGAAAAGCAAAGCGCCTTGGGTGGCTGACCCAAG
Source organism: Halomonas sp. MMH1-48 (assembly GCF_022348105.1). Classification (NCBI taxonomy): domain Bacteria; kingdom Pseudomonadati; phylum Pseudomonadota; class Gammaproteobacteria; order Oceanospirillales; family Halomonadaceae; genus Halomonas; species Halomonas sp. MMH1-48. The sequence goes on along the minus strand of NZ_JAKRFL010000025.1, from coordinate 36,325 downwards.
GCACCGGCACTATATCGCGTTGCCAAGAGCTGGGCAAAAGAGCAAAGCAGCGTTAGAGACGGGGTTGAAAGACGGTGTCGAATTCGTCAGAGAAGTCTTGGGTGGCAGGAAAAATGCCCAATTGTTCAGCACTCCATGTCACTAGTCTTTTTGAGGTCACAAGGAGAACGTCGGCAAGTTCGTTCAGCAAGTTAAAGTGCTCTGCTATTTGTGCATAGTGCGTCGAGTAATCATGAGCGGCAATATTGCGAATAGCGCGGCAGCGCTGCCAGTCACTGGTAGCGTCCACGACGCCCTGCTTTTCGAACAGCGAAAGGACTTTGAGAAAGCTGTCAGTAGACTCACCTGCCAACAGGGCGCTGTGCCGCATAGCAGAAGCAATAGAGTCCTGTAGCTTGGCAAACCGCTCATTGATAGCGGCCAGTGTTTCAAAAAGGTCGACATCTTTTTTATGGTCGGCTAACCAATCACCGTCCAAAGGCCATGTGACTTTTTTGCGTGATTGATGAAGAAACCAAGCGCAGCGCTGAATGGCTTCAAGCAGTTGCGCCAGATAGCGCTGCTGTTCGCTAAGTACATCCTGGCTCATGCGGCTACCTCAAGCGTCATTGGCCGTGACTGGGCGAGTGCAATGGCTTGAAACGGAGTAGGTTCAGCTGTTGTTACGTAGGTCACGATATCAAGCGGTAGCTGGAGGCGTTGTTCTAGCGCCATCTTGAACTCAGCACAGGCGAGTAGCGGGATGGCGTTGGGGGATATAAGCAGCAGATCGACATCGCCGCCGCGCTTACTATCATCTAGCCGCGAGCCGAAAACATGCACTGCCACCGAAGGCCCTACAAACTCACGGACGCCTGACAGAATAAGCTCGCGCTGTGATTGCGAAAGACGCATGGAGTCCGCTCCTAGTGATAAACCGGTGTTTAAATGGTAGCACTCTACTCACGATAGCAGATAGCCGTTCGCCCACCTGCTAGCCATAGTAAACAGGGGTTAGGCTGTGAGGTATCGTCGCCAACTGGTAATCTAATGGGCTAGCCGCTCTTGGCGATCTGTTGATGCTGGTGAAGGGATCTCATGCTGACCTCGCTTCTGGATAACGATTTTTACAAGATCACGATGCAGAATGCCGTGATCAAACGCTTCCCCTATGCCCATGCCCGCTACGCGTTCATCAATCGCGGTGAGCATGCGTTTCCCGAGGGCTTTGGTGAGGCGCTGCGCGGTGAAGTGGTTCGCATGGCGACGCTGCGCTTGTCGGATGAAGAGAAGCGCTACCTGCAAACCACCTGCCCCTATTTGGATCCCACCTATCTCGATTTTCTCGCGGGCTTTCGTTATGACCCCAGTGAGGTCACGATCGAGCAGCAGGGCAGCGAGCTGTCGGTGGTGATCGAAGGCCCGTGGTACCGCACCATCTTATGGGAAGTGCCGCTGATGGCGGTGATTAGCGAGCTTTGGTACCAACTGCGTGGCGTGGCGGTGACCAAAGAGGATGAAGCGCTCATCGAGCAGCGCACCCGCGAGAAGATCGAGCTGTATCGCCAGCACGGGCTGAAGATTGCCGAGTTCGGCACTCGGCGGCGCTTCTCGTTTGCGGTACACGACCGGGTCGTGCAGGCGCTGCGCTATTACGGCGGTGAGGCGTTTAGTGGCACCAGCAATGTACTGCTCGCGATGCGCCATGGGGTAAAACCCATCGGCACCCACGCTCACGAGTGGTTCATGTTCCACGGCGCTCGTTTTGGTTTCAAAATGGCCAATAGCTTGGCGCTGGAGCACTGGGTGGATGTCTACCGGGGCGATTTGGGCATCGCGCTGACCGATACCTTTACCACTCGTGCTTTTTTCGAGAGCTTCGATAAGAAGTTCGCCAAGCTGTTCGACGGCGTTCGCCACGATAGCGGCGACCCCATCGAGTTCGCCGATGCCACCATGGCCCACTATCAGCGCTTGGGCATCAACCCATTGAGCAAAACCATCATCTTCTCCGATGCCCTGACGCCTGAAAAAGTGGAGCGCATTCGTTCGTTCTGCCAGGGGCGAATTGGCATGGCGTTTGGTATTGGCACCAACTTCACCAACGATATTGGCGTGGCGCCCATGAACATGGTGATCAAGATGGTCGAGGCCCGCCCCGAAGGGCAGGGCTGGCTGCCGGTGGTGAAGCTCTCCGATGTGCCTACCAAGCACACCGGCGACCCGGAGATGATTGCGTTGGCGAAGAAAGTCCTCAGCATGGGCCGTTCCTAGCCGTGTGGCTTTACTCCTTTTTGCCCTTAACAGCGAAAAAGAGCGGTGCGTAAAGTGATTCGGTCAGTGTGGCAAAAGTATGTCCGTTGGCCTGCTCGAAAAACAGCCGCTCGAATCGGGGCCATTGGTGGCCTAGATAGGCGCTTTGCGCTACTTCCCCGGTCACTTTGTAGCCGCCTTCATAGGCGGCTTCGGCGGCGGCGTAGGCGTCGCTCTCTCGTCCTTTCTCTTGTGCCATGTCCGGCGTGCCTTGCTTGGCCAGCCAGGCAAAACCGGCCTGTGGGGATAGCGGCAGCGGGGTTTGCAGGCCCGATTGCCACGCGGCGAGCTGGGTTTCTAGGTGCTGGCGTGCGGTCTCGGCATCCATCGGCTCCAGCGTGACGTGTCCGGCTTTGGAAAGTAGCCGGGTGGTCATCGGGCCGTTGAGGTTGCCTGCCAAGTGGGCGACCCAGGGGCGCAGCAGGTGGCTCCAGCGGTATTGGCCGCGCCCGCTGCCCTGGCTAATCAGGCTGCTGCTGAGCAGCAGCAGGCGGCAGCGCTGGCCTTCCTCATCCTGGCGCAGCTCGCCCAAAGGCTCTTCCAGCGTTAGGCCGTGGGCTTGGAAGTGAATCATGGTGTCGGGCAGGAGATGCGGCCATGCGTCTAGCGCCTCTTCGTAGGCGTTGAACAATTCCTCCATGGGGTCGGCGAGTGCCGCGCGCATGCGTTCGCCGAACGCGCCCATGGCTAGTACGCCTTGGCCTTGAAAGCGCTCTAGCGCCTCGTGCAATGCCTCGATACGCGGCTGGCCGTGATCCACCGCCTGGCGCTGGGCGGCAATCAATTGGTCTTGGAGCTGCCAATTTTGCAGGCCATCCAGCGCGAAGGGCTCGGCATCCAGTTCGGCCATTGCCTCCTGCTCGAAATAGACCCCCAACCGGGTATTGAAGAAGCTGCGCACCGGCTCGCGCAGAAAGCCGCCCAACTGCGCCAGCGAGAGGCTGGTGGGGGCGTTTTCCGGCGCGGGTAGCATGCGCTCCACCGCAGGCGGCGTGCGGGGGGCGTGCACTTCCCGCCATTCGTGGGCGTAGGTGAACAGGCGGCCCGCCGGGTGGTTGAAGTAAGCGCGGCTGAACGGCTGCAGCGGGTGTTCGGTGGTGAGACTTTCCAGCAGCGGAGCGCCGGTGTGCGTTTGCCAGCCAGCCTCCAGGTGGTCGCGCAACTGGCCCACCAGTACCGAGGGGGGCAGCGGGGAGTTGTCGATCTGGCTGCGGCCCATCCAGCTGATGTAGAGCTGGTCCCGGGCGGAGAGCAGCGCTTCGAGAAACAGGTAGCGGTCGTCTTCCCGGCGGGAACGGTCGCCGGGACGGTAGTCGCTGCCCATCAGGTCGAAATCCAGCGGTGGCTGGGAGCGGGGATAGTCGCCGTCGTTCATGCCCAGCAGGCACACCCGCTTGAAGGGGATGGCGCGCATGGGCATCAGCGTGGCGAAGTTGACCGCCCCGGCCAAAAAGCGCTGGGAAAGGCTGTGTTCATCGATTTGTGCCAGCCAGTGTTCGCGCACCATGGAGAGCGGCAGCGGGTCGTCGAGTTCTGCTTCCTGGCTGCTTTCCAGCATCTGCTGCAAGCCGTTTTCCAGCTTGGTGAGCATGATGCTTTCCTGGGCATCGTCGGTGAGGAAGAAGGTTTCCAGCAGCGCCCGCAGCCGCGCGACCCAAGTGGCGGCATCGGTGGGTTGGCAGAAGGTTTCCCAGGTGGCGTCGAGTTTTTCAAGCAGCGTGGCCAGTGGCCCTGCCAGGCCCGCTTCCAAGCCGCCAATATCATCAAAGGGCTCGATGCCTTGCCAGGCGTGGCCGTCGCCCACGGTGTAGCCCAGCAGCAGGCGGCGCAGGCCGAAGGCCCAGGTGTTTTGGCTCAGCCCGCCGGGCAGCTCCAGCCGCTGGCGCTGCTGGGCGTTCAGCCCCCAGCGGATGCCCGCGCCTTCCATCCAGCGCTCCAGTACTGGCAAGTCGCGCTCTTCTAGGCCAAAGCGCTGGCGCAGGGCGGGTACATCCAGCAGGTCGAGTAAATCGCTCACCGACAGGCGCAGCTCCGGCAGCCGTAGCAGCTTTTCCAGCGCAATCATCAGCGGCAGGCGGTGGCGGCTGGCTTGGTCGGAGAGCGTATAGGGAATATGCCGCGGGTCGTCGGTGGGCAGCTGGCCAAATACTGCTTCAATGTGCGGCGCGTAGCGGTCGATATCCGGCACCATGACGATGATGTCGCGCGGGCGCAGGGCGGGGTCGGCGCTGAAGGCGGCCAGCAGCTGGTCGTGGAGAATCTCCACTTCCCGCTGGGGGCCGTGGGCGATATGGAACACGATGGAGTCGTCGTGCTCGGGCAGTGCGGGCCAGTGGCCTTGGGTTTCTGCCACCGGGCGTAGCTCGCGGATATCGTCTTGCAGTTGGCTGAGCAGGCAGTGGCGCTCCTCGCCGCTGAACGGCTCGAACATATCGATGCGCAGCGCCTGCTGCTCGAAAAGCGTTTGGTAGTTGCCCGCGTCGTCGTGCTCATCGAGTAGGCGGAGGTAGTCGCGGCCCTGCTTGCCCCAGGCGGCCAGCAGCGGCTGGGCGTGCAGGTGCAGGGCGTCATCGGCATCGCCGGTGCCTAGTACGTCCAGCGTGTCAGGCATGCCGGTTTTGCGCCGCTGACGATAACGCTGGGCGCGTAGCAGGTCTTTGTGCTCGATGATGTCCGCCCAGTAGAACTGGCAGGGGTTGTGCACGCACAGCACGATTTGGCAGCAGCGGGAGAGCGCTGCCAGGGCTTCCAGGGTTTGTTGGGGCAGCGACGAAATACCGAAAATGATCAGCCGACGGGGCAGCCCCGGCGGGCAGGCTTGGCCCTCTAACTTTTCGGTGGCTTTCAAGAAGCGCTGGTGTACCTGGGCGCGGCTGCTGTTCAGCCCGGCCTCGCCTTGGGTGGCGGCCACATCGTCACGCAGGATGCGCCACAGCGAAGGCTGCCAGCGCTGATGCTCTTCCAATGGGCGGTGCTCGCCTTTGGCAGTAATCAGCACATCGTGGCCGTTGGCCCAGGCGTCCAGCCAGTCGGCGCGGTACACTTGGTACTGGTCGAACAGGTCTGCTAGCCGCTCGGCCAACTGGTAATGCTTGCGCTGGTCGCGGTCGGTTTCTAGAAACTGCGCCAGCGGCTCGAACACTGGTTGCCCGGCCAACGTAGGCAGCAGGCGCAGTAGCCGCCAGACCAAGCGCGACTTGTCGAACGGCGAGGTTTCCGGCACGGCATCGGCGTGTTGGGAAACGTGGGTAAGCACCGTGCGGTAGGCCTGCCATAAAAACCGCGCGGGCAGCATGACGTCCAGCGCCGCCGCAATGCCCGCACCGCCGTTCTTAGGGTCTTCCGCTAACGCCAGCTTTAGCCACTGCCCAATACCATTGCTCTGCACCAGAATGGTTTCGTTCTCTAGCGGCCCCAGCGGGTGCAGCCGCATCCACTCCACTGCCAGCCCGCGTAAATCCTCCAGGCGATTGGCGTGCACCACCATAAACCCGGGCGTCAGCGAGGTGGGGGAGAACAAGGCATTGGCATGCATACGGCGGCGTTCCTTCACGGCAATCGGCGTTACGGGGTGCGGTGACGCTATGGTGCCATAAGTTAAGTACCTTGCGGGATGTAAGATATATCGCCAAGCTGTGGCCTCTGCCATGCAATGAAGAGGAGTCCGTGATGACCGAGCCGACCAATCATAGTACCCGCCGCCACTCTGCCCCGGTGGTGGATGGCCCCGGTAAAGCGGCTAGCCGCGCCATGCTGCGCGCCGTGGGCTTCAACGATGACGATTTTCGAAAGCCCCAAGTAGGTATCGCGTCCACCTGGAGCATGGTGACGCCGTGCAATAGCCACATTGGTGAGTTGGCGGAGCTCGCCCGCGATGGGGCTGATGCCGCAGGCGGCAAAGGCGTGGTGTTCAATACCATCACCATTTCTGATGGCATTGCCAACGGCACCGAAGGCATGAAGTACTCGCTGGTCTCGCGGGAGGTGATTGCCGATTCCATCGAAACCGTGGCGGGCTGCGAAGGGTTCGATGGCCTGGTGGCGATTGGCGGCTGCGATAAGAACATGCCGGGCTGCGTGATGGGGCTGGCACGGCTCGACCGCCCCAGCGTGTTCGTTTATGGCGGCACCATCATGCCCGGCAAGGGCCACACCGATATCGTCTCGGTGTTCGAGGCGATGGGCGCCCATTCCCGTGGCGACATCGACCTGATCGAGCTGAAAAACATCGAAGAGACGGCGATTCCCGGCCCTGGCTCCTGTGGGGGCATGTACACCGCCAACACCATGGCCTCGGCCATCGAGGCGCTGGGCATGAGCCTGCCGGGCAGCTCGGCGCAGAACGCGATTTCCCAAGAGAAGCGCGACGACTGCAAAGCTGCAGGCGAAGCCGTGTTGGCGCTGCTGGCTCAAGACATCAAGCCTTCCGATATCATGACCCGCGAAGCGTTCGAGAACGCCGTGACCGTGGTGATTGCCCTGGGTGGCTCCACCAACGCGGTGCTGCACTTGATCGGCATGGCGCGCACCATCGGCGTCGAGCTGACCCTGGCCGATTTCACCGAGATCGGTAAGCGCGTGCCGGTACTGGCCGACCTGCGCCCCAGCGGCCACTACATGATGAGCGAGCTGGTGGCGATTGGCGGTATTCAGCCGCTGATGAAAATTCTGCTGGACGCTGGACTGCTCAACGGCAACTGCTTGACCGTGACCGGTAAAACGCTGGCGGAAAACCTCGCCGATGTCGAGCCCTACCCGATGGATCAGCAGATCATCGCGCCGCTGGGTAATCCGATCAAAGCCGAAAGCCACCTGCGTATTCTGTTCGGTAATCTAGCGCCGGAAGGGGCGGTGGCGAAAATCACCGGCAAAGAGGGCACCCGCTTTAGCGGCTCGGCGCGGGTGTTTGGCTCGGAAGAGGAAGCCCAGGCGCGTATCAACGATGGCACCGTGGTGGCGGGCGACGTGGTGGTGATCCGCTACGAAGGCCCGAAGGGCGGCCCCGGCATGCGCGAGATGCTCACGCCCACCTCAGCCATCATGGGGCGTGGCTTGGGTAACGACGTGGCGCTGATTACCGATGGTCGCTTCTCGGGCGGCAGTCACGGGTTCGTGGTGGGGCATGTCTCGCCGGAAGCGTTCGACGGCGGCCCGCTGGCGCTGGTCGAAGATGGCGACCCCATTACCATCGATGCCGAAGCCGATACCATCGACGTGCACATCAGCGATGACGAGATGATGCGCCGCCGCGCGGCCTGGCAGCAGCCTACGCCTCGCTATACCCGCGGCGTGCTGGCCAAGTACGCGCGGCTGGTCAGTTCGGCAAGCACGGGGGCCGTCACCGACCAAGAGTAACCTGTCCGGTTAGGCTGTCACTAAGTCGTCAAGCGCAAGGCGTACCCTCAACGCTTTGCGCTTTTTAATGAGTAAACGGTGGGCATGATGGCGGTAGAAAATAAGATTCGAGGACGCGCTAGCGAGGTTTTTTGGGCGTTTTTAGCGCTGGGGCTGACGTCGTTTGGCGGGCCGGTGGCGCACCTGGGCTATTTTCGCACGGCCTTCGTTGAACGCCGCCAGTGGCTCAGCGAGCAGGCGTACGCCGATTTGGTCGCGCTGTGCCAGTTTTTACCGGGTCCCGCCAGCAGCCAGGTGGGCTTTGCCTTAGGGTTGATGCGTGCTGGCCCCTGGGGAGCCGCGCTGGCGTGGCTGGCGTTTACACTGCCCTCGGCCATCGTGTTGGTGCTGTTTGCACTGGGTGCCGCCGTGCTGGAGGGCCGGGTGGCCAGCGGCATCATTCACGGCTTGAAAATCGTCGCGGTGGCCATCGTGGCCCACGCGGTGTGGGGCATGGCGCGCAACCTCTGCCCGGATAAAACTCGCACGGGCATTGCCTTGGCGGCGGTGTTTGCGGTGGTAGTGGTCACCGGGCCGCTGGGTCAGGTGGCGGCGATCGTGTTGGGCAGCGCGGCGGGCTTGCTGCTGTGCCGCGACAGCACGGCATCGGCGTCCAGCGAATCGCTGCACTTCCCGGTGTCGCGCCGAGCGGGCACGTTAGCGTTGGCGCTGTTCGCCATTCTGTTGGTGCTCTTACCGCTGTTAGCCGGAAGCGCCGGTTGGTTGAACGTGGTCGATGCCTTCTACCGCTCAGGGGCGCTGGTATTTGGCGGCGGCCATGTGGTGCTGCCGCTGCTGGAAGCGGAAGTGGTGCAATCGGGTTGGGTCACGGCGGATGCGTTTTTGGCGGGTTACGGCGCGGCACAAGCGGTGCCGGGGCCGCTGTTTACGTTTGCGGCGTATTTGGGAGCGCTGCTGCCGGGCATCCCTAGTTTGGTGGGTGCGCTGTTAGCACTGCTAGCGATTTTTGTGCCGGGGTTTTTGCTGCTGGTCGGCGTGCTGCCCTTTTGGAATCAGTTCCGTCAGTGGAGAAGCGCTCAAGCGCTGATGCGCGGTGCCAACGCTGCGGTGGTGGGGATTTTAGGCGCGGCGCTCTATCAGCCGGTGTGGACCAGTGCCATCGTGGGGCCTTACGCGTTCGTGCTGGCATTGACGGGCTTTCTGCTGCTCTCCGTGTGGAAGCTGCCTGCTTGGCTCGTCGTCATTCTGGTGGCGCTGGGCGGCGTGATGATTCCGCCCCTGTAATCGGGGCGGGAAGATACTCAAAGAGGGTATCGAGCGGGAGGTGGCGTGGCTACTATGGCGCCTCCGGCTCTAACGTGCGACGCAGGACATTCAGTTCGTCGATGTCCAGATGCTCGAGCCTTCCGGCGAGCAGGTCGCTGATCTTTTGAACGGGTAAGCCAGCCCGGCGGGCGATTTCACGGCTCCCCAGATCTGATACGGCGATCAGGCGGGTAATGATGCGCATAAGGCGCGTACGTTTTTCAAGTTCCCTGACATCGAGGTCAGGGCTGCTTCGCGGAGGATCCATCGCTTCTGCGTGAGCAGTCGAGTATGCCGTACTCATGTGACTCCATCAGTCTGAAATGACAAACACACAATGCCGCCAACTCACGCGGTTTTCAATGCCTAATTCGAGGAAAATTTCACACGCCTCACCACGCCCGCAAACGCCCGTGGCTCTGGTAAACTATGCGCCTTCCTAATTCTGAGTGAGCCGCGCTTTGCACGGCTTATGGACTGCTTTCTAGCTTATGTTAGGCCGTTGGCCGAGGAGTTTTGCATGTCGAACAGCGCACCCAAAGTGGGCGTGATCATGGGGTCGAAGTCCGATTGGCCGGTCATGGAGCACGCGGTGGCGATGTTGGAGCGGCTGGGCGTTCCCTACGAGACTCGCGTGGTGTCGGCGCATCGCACGCCTGACTTGCTGTTCGATTATGCCAAAAGCGCTGCCGAGCGCGGCTTGCAAGTCATCGTGGCCGGTGCCGGTGGAGCGGCTCATTTGCCTGGCATGGTGGCATCACAAACGGCGCTGCCGGTACTCGGCGTGCCGGTGGAGTCCAAAGCGCTGAAAGGCCTGGACTCACTGCTCTCGATTGCGCAAATGCCGGGCGGTATTGCCGTGGGGACGCTGGCCATCGGCAAAGCGGGGGCCACCAATGCTGGCCTGCTGGCGGCTCAAATCGTTGGCCTGCACGACAGCGCCGTGCGCGACGCCGTAGATGCCTTCCGTGCCGAACAGACGCAGATGGTGCTTGACAACCCCGATCCGCGCCCCGAAGCGGACCAAGCCCAATAGGTAGCCCTCATGAGCGGACAGAGTGCAAACCGTATGATTGCAAAAAACATTGGTGTTCTTGGGGCGGGTCAGCTCGGCCGTATGCTGGCGCTGGCAGGCTATCCGCTGGGCAATACCTTCACGTTTTTGGATACCACCGGTAACCCCAGCGCGGGCATCGGTGAGGTGATCGTCGACCCTGATAACCAGCACTTGGCGGCGTTCCTCGAGAAGGTCGACGTGGTCACCTACGAGTTCGAGCACCTGCCCGTGGCGCTGGTCCAGCAGATCGAGCAGCACAAGCCGGTGTATCCCGGCAGTCGCGCCATTGCGGTGTGCCAGAACCGAGTAGAAGAGAAGGCGCTGTTCGACCGCTTAGGTATTCCCACGCCCGCCTACCGCGTGGTGGAAAGTGCTGAGCAGCTCGCCGCCGCCGCCGCCGAGCTGGGCTGCCCGGTGGTAGCCAAGTCGGTCACCGAAGGCTACGACGGCAAAGGGCAAGCGGTGCTGAAAGCGCCAGAGCAGGCCCAAGAGGCGTGGGAGGCCATTGGCCATTCACAGCTCATCGTCGAGGCGTTCGTCGATTTCGTTCGCGAAGTTTCGATGATTGCCGTGCGCGGCCGCGATGGGGAGGTGGTGTTCTACCCCATGGCCGAAAACCAACACGTGGGCGGCATTCTGCGCTACTCCGTGGCGCCGCTACCGGATTTGGACGCCAGCGTTCAGCAGACGGCCGACAGCTATATTCGTGCGCTGCTTGACGAGCTGGATTACGTTGGCGTGTTGGCGCTGGAGCTGTTCCAAACCCGCGACGGCAGCCTGTTGGCCAACGAAATGGCCCCGCGAGTGCATAATTCTGGCCACTGGACGATGGATGGCGCCGTCACCAGCCAGTTCGAGAACCATCTGCGGGCAGTGCAAGGTTTGCCATTAGGCGCAACGAACGCCACTGCGCCCACTTGCATGGTGAACGTCATCGGCTTGGAAGGCGACAATGCTGCGCTGCTGGCCATGGCCGACACGCATCTACACCGCTATGACAAGGAAGAGCGCCCTGGGCGTAAGCTGGCGCATGTCAACGTCGTGGCCGCCACCCACGCCGAGCTGTTAGAGAAAGTGCGTGCTTGCCAAGCATTGATTCCCGATGCGCCTCCCGTGGCGTGGAGTTTCGAATCCATGCTATAGGGATTCCTACAGGTCGACCCCTCGCCTTTTACTACTTCACCTCCATCGTTGGATGCCCCAGCGATGGAGGTGAATTTTTGTGACAAGGACTCCTCAAACGACGCCACCATGATACAAGGACCATGTCGTTTGGATGTCGCCACCGTTCACCCACGAATGCGTGAAAGGCATTACCTATGTGAAAGGTCGCTCTCCGTATCACTGAACGTATGGTGTCTTGCCCATGATAACGTCTTCAGGCTTGCCCAGTGATTTTCCTCAACCATGCTCGGTAGACACCATGCGTTTACGCAGCGAAAAAGTGCGCCTTCTTTACGCCAACATCTGGCAGCCTGTGTCAGCAGGCATTTTAGGTGCTCTCGTATTAGCGGCCGTCATGCGAAACGTAATTGATACGGCACATGTAGTGATGTGGTTTATCGTCCTTTTGGCCGTGTCTGCCTGGCGGTTGTGTGACGCCCGTCGTTTTTTGCAGTCGTCGCTGGAAGAGCAGGCAAAGGCCCAGTGGCTGTGGCGATTCGCTCTGGGAGCGCTGGTGGCGGGGTGCACATGGGGCGGCGGTGGCGTCTTGATGTTTCAGGGTGAGCAAACGGATTATGTGGCTTTTCTCGTGATTGTGCTGTCAGGCGTGGCAGCGGGTAGCGTTACGATGCTTTCGGCTGTGTGGTGGGTGGCCGTATGCTTCATCATCCCGATTAGCTTGCCCTTGCAAGTGCTGCTACTGCTCTCGCCAGCGCCGACCCAGCAGGCTATCGGTGGGTTGATTATTGTGTTTGTCGGTTTGTTGATTCTTACCAGCCGACGCCTGGGACAAGTCATTCACGATAATATTTCGCTACGCATGAGCATGGCCGATCGAGAAGCAAAATTGCTTGAGAGCGAAAATCGCTACCGCTCCATCTTTCAAAACTCACCGCTGGGCGTGCTTCACTTCGATGAAGACGGCAAGGTGACGGACTGCAATAGCAAGCTGCCGGTGATCCTGGGCGTTGATCGTCGTTGCATCGTGGGCCATGACTTGCTTGTGCCTTCCGCAGACCCCCGGGTGGCCGACAGCGTCAGGGATGCGATTGAAAAAGGGGCGGGTTACTACGAAGGCACGTACCACCTCCCCAACACCCAAAAAAAGACGCCACTGCGTGCTTTTTTTAACGGTGTGCACGGCATGGACAATCGCATTATTGGTGGGGTGGCCATTATCGAGGACTTCACCGAGCGTAAACGCAGCGAAGAGATCATTTATCGCCAAGCCTATTACGATGCGCTCACGGATTTGCCCAATCGGCGTCTGTTCATCGAACGGCTGGAATCGCTCGATACCCACACGATCGACCAAAAGCGCAGCGGGTTGGTTCTGTTTCTAGACATGGACCGCTTCAAGTTGATCAACGACACCCTGGGGCATGCGGCTGGGGATGCATTGCTGGTGCAGGTCGCGCGACGCTTGGAGTCTTGCCTACGCGACGGCGATATGGCCGCACGGTTAAGTGGCGATGAATTTGTTTTGCTGGCCCTGTTTGACGAAGAGAACGCGAGCCAAACGGACGCTCTTGCCGAGCAGTACATGGCCCGCGTTCAGCAGGCGCTGTCAGGGAAATACTGGTTGGAAAACCGCTTGGTCGATGTTACCCCGAGTATGGGGTACACCTGCTTTGATACGGCGGCCTATAACCATGTCGACGTGCTCAAGCAGGCCGATATCGCCATGTATCAGGCCAAATCCGAAGGCCGTGCGCGGCTGCGTCGCTATCAGCCGTGGATGAGTGATGAGGTCAACAGGCGTGTTAGCGAACAATCTTCCCATGTGGCCCCGCGCCGCTAGATCTCTAGGGCATGAAGCGATCCAGGCAGTCCTGATGGGCTGACGTCATCGCCCTCTTTTCGTAAGGCAAGCCGCTTAATAACGCGGCTTTTTTATTGTCGGCGGCTACTCCTTAATAGCGCGTAAACGTGCTAAAACAGGTGTATTAAAAACAACCTAACCAATAAGATTGGCGTCAAGCCGACTAAAAACAGGGAGTTTGTATGTCGCCCCCCACCCCCCTTGCCGCCACGGCAACGGCCTCTGGGCTGCGCAGTGGTTATCAGCGTGATCACCACATTACGTTGCAGCGTTTGCGCGGTGAAAAAGTGCGCTTGCTTTACGACAACTTATGGCAACCGGTGTTGAGCAGTGTACTGGCAGGTGGGCTGCTGGTGGCGGCCATGTGGCCCGTAGTGGACACCCCACTGCTGTTGGGGTGGTTTGTGTCACTGGCATTGATTTCTACCGTAAGGTTACTGCTGGCGCAGCGGTTCAAACGGTTGCCCGCTCTCCAGCAACAGCGTCGACGGTGGTTGCATTGGTTTGCCATGGGGGCCATTGCGTCAGGCTGTGTTTGGGGAGCTTCCGGCGTGCTGCTGTTCAGCCATGACCATCCTGGCCAAATCGCTGCGCTATCGATCGTGCTGGCTGGCATTGCGGCAGGCGGTGTGACGACGCTCTCGTCGGTATGGTGGATTGCCATTGGCTTCGTGCTTCCCATTCTATTGCCGCTTAAGCTGCAGTTTCTGCTGCAAGGCTCGCCACTATCGATTTTGATTGGCTTGATGTTAGTGCTGTTTTTAGGGTTGATCATGGCGACCAGCCGACGTTTTAGCCGGACCATCCATGACAATATCGCTCTGCGGGTGAGCATGGGGGCCCGCGAAGCACAGCTCAAGGAGAGCGAAAATCGCTATCGCTCCATTTTTCAGCACTCGCCGCTAGGCGTTCTGCACTTTGATGAGCAGGGCCAGATCACCGACTGCAATAGCAAGCTGCTGGATATACTGGGCGTGGAGCGCTCGAACCTGCTCGGCTACCGTATGCTGGATCGCTCTGCCGACCGTGATGTGGCGCAAGCGGTGAAGGATGCGCTGGAAAAAGGCACCGGCTATTACGAAGGCACGTATCGACTGCCCAAAGCCAATGAGGGAACGCCGCTGAGGGCGTTTTTCAATGGGGTTCACAGTGCTAGCGATCAAATGATAGGTGGTGTGGCGATCATCGAGGACTTCACTGAACGAAAGCGCAGCGAGGCGATCATCTATCGCCAAGCCTACTACGACGCGCTGACCGATTTGCCCAATCGACGGCTGTTCATCGAGCGTCTGGAGGCGCTATGCCGAGAGCCAGAGAGCGGCCAACGCGGAGGCTTGGTGATGTTCCTGGACATGGACCGCTTCAAGTTGATTAACGATACGCTTGGCCACGCAGCGGGCGATGATTTGCTCGTACAGGTCGCGCGCCGTTTGGAGTCCTGCCTACACGACCAGGATATGGCTGCCCGTCTGAGCGGCGATGAGTTTGTGCTGTTGGCACTGTTCGATGTGTCGGAGAGCGAGGCACTCGACCTTGCCGCTGCCCGCTATATGGCGACCGTACAGCAGGCGTTGGCCGGTCAGTACCGCCTAGAGAGCCGCTGGGTCGAGGTCACCCCGAGCATGGGCTATACCTGTTTCAATGCCGCTGACTGTGACCACGCAGATGTGCTCAAGCAGGCGGATACCGCGATGTATCAAGCCAAGACCGAGGGCCGAGCGCGGCTTCGCCGCTACCAGCCCTGGATGCGTGATGACGTGAACAAGCGCGTCGCCGAGCAGGCATCTACCCCGCCAATTGACCGCTAAGCAGAAGCCACAGGGCAATGAGGGCGAAGTGCCCTGGGTACCACGCCAGCCATAAACGTCGGGGCATGGCCAGCGCCACCGGCGGCACTCGCTGGGCTGCGCCTGCGGCGAGCATCAGGACCAGCACGCACGTGGCGACGGTGAACGATTTGGCCATGTCGGAGGCGTTCATTTGCCCGGCAATCCACAGTACGGGAAATGCCGCGAGCCCCGCCCATAGGCGTGATTTCAGCGCATCCCCTGTGTCACTGAGCGCCTGCATCGCAAACATGAACAGCGGAATCAGCAGCAGGCCGTTGTGGCCATACTCCACCCAAAATCCCAATAGATACCACACCGTAACGCCGACGGCAGCGCCTAACATGAGCCAACCAAAGCCTAACGTTTGCTGTTGATAGTGCTGCCAGCCTTGCCGTACCAGCGCTCCTAGTGCCAACCCGCTGGCCAACGTAAAAC
Source organism: Halomonas sp. MMH1-48 (assembly GCF_022348105.1). Lineage (NCBI taxonomy): Bacteria > Pseudomonadati > Pseudomonadota > Gammaproteobacteria > Oceanospirillales > Halomonadaceae > Halomonas > Halomonas sp. MMH1-48. The sequence continues at coordinate 21,066 of NZ_JAKRFL010000025.1, read as the reverse complement.
AGACGTTCAAAATGAACGCATCGGACGCGCGGGGCATCATCATGTAGGGAATTTGCGCAACGAGCCCAATGATCAGAATGCGTCGCGAATAGCGAAGTGGGTTGCGGGTATTGAACAGGCCGTGCCACGCCACCATGGCGGCAAAGAGGGGGAACGCAATGCGCCCAATCGAGGAACCCGCCCAGCTCAAATCCCAATCACCCGGAAGCACGTAGCGGGTGAGGTGATCCACGGTCATGGTGAACAGCGCTAGCCACTGTCCCCATGCGGTCCAGTGGGAGGAGGGACGAAACGCGCTTGTCGTCTCCTGATGGGGCGTTGCGGGGCCCGCCGTCGTTTCAGCCATGCTACCTCCTTGTATGTGGTGGGGTGATAGTAAAGACCCGGTTTGGCTGAGCAAGTTCGCCGGAGGGCGTGACACTTAGCTGGCGCTGAAAATGGGTTTGCCCAGTGCCCAGACCTGGTCGATGGCCCAGTGATTTTCGCTTAGTACGATGAAATCTGCGTCCGAACCCGTCTGTAAGCGGCCTTTGCGGGGCAGTTTGAGCGTATCGGCGGCGGTGGTCGACGCGCAGCGTAGCGCGTGCTCCATGTTGATCTGATGCTCATTGACGCACTCGCCCAGCACCTCGAATAGACTGCTGAGTTTACCGGGTTTCAAGCCAATAAACCGGTGTTGATCATCAAATTCCGGCAGCGAGGCGTTGGCATCGGAGGAGAGACTGAGTTGGCCGGGCTCGATCCGCGCTTTCAGCGCCCGAGCCACTGCCTCGGAGGCAGGCACTTCACCACCGGCCAGCAGCTCGGGCGTGGTGCTGGTGGTGAAGTCGATGCGCCCGCCTTCACGGGCAAAGCGCAGGCCATCTTCGAACAGCGCGGCAGTGCGGTTTATGTGAGTGGGGTAGAACTGCGTCAGCGGGATGGCGCTGTTTTTGGCGACTTGGCGCAGCGGCTCCAAGTGGGTGTCGGCGTCGCCGGTGTGAATGAAGACGATGCCTGATTTCCCTGCGAGCAGCCCGGCGGTGCGGGCGTCGGAGGCTAGCCGCGTTAACTCTTGGGTAGTGGGTTGGGAGCCGCGATGGTCACTAATCGCGACTTCACCCACGCCGATGAACTCAGGAATGTAGAGAATATCGCTGGCTACCGAACCAGTCAGCGTAACGGGGGGGAGTTGGTAAGAGCCAGTGTAGGCGTAAGTGCTCAGCCCGCCAGCGGCCAGCTCCCGCGCTTTGCCAATCAGGTTGGCTGGGGTGCGGGTAAGTGCATCGGTGCCTAGCGCGCCCACCAGCGTGGTCACCCCGGAGGCACAGGCGTCTTCCAGGCTGAGTTCGGCGGTGCGGTTGCCAAAGCCGCCTTCACCGCCACCGCCGATGTAGTGCACCAGCGGGTCGACGAACCCTGGAATCACGCGGCGCCCTTCCAGGTCCACCGTACGAATCAGCGTGCCCAATTGATACGTTTCATCGGCATTCAGCACGGCGGCAACGCGTTGGTCGGCGATCAGCAGGTGGCACAGCCCAAGCGGTTCGGGGGCAAAGAGTTGGGCATTCTTTACAAGTGTCAGCATGGAGTTCCCTGGAGAGTCATCAGAAACGATAAGCGCCGACCAGAGGCCGGCGCTCGTAGTGGTAGCGTCAGGCTATTCGAACAGCGCGCTTATAAACGTACATCGTAGTTGAAGTAGCGGTTCATGATCTCATCATAAGTGCCGTTCTCCTTGAGCGCGTGCAGAGCCTCGTTGAAGCGTTCGGCCAGGGCTTCATCGCGGGGGCGAAACGCCATCCCCACACCTTGGCCAAAAATCTCCTCGGGCTGCTTGATGAAGTCGCTGATGCGCTGGAAATCGCTCTCTGGCGTGTCGATATCGATGGTGGCTTCGGCGATGGGGTAGTCCATGAAGGTGAGGTCCAGGCGGCCCGCCATCAGGTCGGTGACCACATCGTCCGCACCGGTATAGCGACGGATCTCCAAGACATCGCCGTAAAGCTGAGTGACGTAGTTGTCCTGCAACGTCGCTCGCTGCACGCCAACGGTCAAGCCTTCCAGGCTGGCACGATCTTCGATATCGATCTCTTTATCACGGGTGGTGATCCAGGCGCTGGGCGTGGTGTAGTACGCCTCGGAGAACAGCACCCGCTGGGCGCGCTCGTCGGTGATCGCCATGGAGGACATGATGGCGTCGTAGTTACGCGCCAGCAGTCCCGGAATGATGCCGTCCCAGTCTTGCTCGACCCATGTACAGGTGACCTCCATGTAGGCGCAGGCAGCGTTGCCGAGCTCGATTTCGAAACCGGTGAGCGTGCCGTCGGCCTCGCGGTACATGAACGGCTCGTAGGGAACGTCGACGCCCAGACGAACCTCGTCGTAGTCCCGCGCCAGGGCGGCAGGGGATACCAATGAAAGTGAAACACCTGCCGCCAGAACAGCGGCCACGGACAGCGTTGCATAACGCATAGTCAGTCTCCTGAAGCGATTTTAGTAGGTAGGTCGATGCTGCTTGTGTGCCAACCGCCTCGGGGCGGCTATGGCAGGGTGTGCGCTAAGCGCAGGCGTGCCGTGCGTCGTTCACGCATGGCAAGGTGCACGCAGGAGCGCGCGTTGGCACGGGCGTGCCAAAGGGGGAGGCTATTCGTCGAACCACTCGCTCAGGTAGAAACGGGCAATGGTGCCCTGGGTACCTGGGCGAAGCGCATGCAGCGCGGGGGATAAGAGGAGGCGTGAGGGCATGTTGGCGTCTCGCTTGCGAACCTCCCCAAGTGGGGAGGCTCGCTCAAGCAGCTAGCGCTTACTCTTCGCCGAAATAACGGGCGTAGATCTCATCGTAGGTGCCGTCTTCTTTGAGCTCCGCCAGAGCTTCGTTGAACTGCTCGGCTAGCGCTTCGTCACGCTGACGGAAGGCGATACCGAAACCGTCGCCGAAGTACTCTTTCGGCTCGCTGATACGCTCACCCACTACGACATATTCGGCTTCATCGCTTTCGAGCAGCGTGGACTGGCCGATCGGGAAGTCGAGGAAGACGATATCCAGACGCTGTGCTTCCATGTCCAGCACCATGTCGTCGGCGGTGGAGTAGCGGCTGATGTCAGCGACGCTACTGAAGTTATCGGTGACGTAGTTATCCTGTAGGGTGCCGCGCTGAACGCCAATGGTTTTGCCTGCCAGGGTCTCTTCGTTGGCTTCGCTGATGTCCAGGCTGCTCGGAGCGAACCAGGCAGACGGCATGGTGATGTAGGGGTCTGAGAACAGTACCTGCTGACGGCGTTCGTCGTTGATGGTCATGGAGGACATGATCGCATCGTAGTTGCGTGACATCAGGCCTGGAATGATACCGTCCCACTCCTGCTCGACCCATTCACAGGTAACACCGATACGCTCGCATAGGGCGTTGCCCAGGTCGATGTCGAAGCCGGTCAGTTCACCTTCAGCGGTGCGGTATTCCATGGGCTCGTAGGGAACGTCGACGCCGATACGGACGTTGTCGTAATCGCGCGCGTGAGCAGAAGATGCTGCAGCGACGGCCAAGCCCAGCAGAGAAACAGTCAGTAGTTTTTTCATTTTTAGACTCCAAAAGAAGCAGGTTCACCCAAGGTGATCCCCCTTAACGTACCCCAGGTTGAGGTTGGCGAAAAGGGGGAGTCTGCATTTGAACCAACGTTTGTTTTACGCTGGCGCGTGTTGTCTTTGTTTTGGTTAGGTGGTTTGTGGCTGCAGGTGGGCCAGCAGCTTTTTCTCTAAGAAGCGGAAAAAATACAAGATCGCGAAGGTCAAACAGAGATAGATGGCTGCGACGAATAGGAACGCATCGAAGGGCGCATAAAAGCGCGCATACACGAAGCGTGCCGCACCGGTCAGATCCATCAACGTCACCACACTGGCAATGGCGCTGGCATGCAGCATGAATATGACTTCGTTGCCGTAGGCTGGCAGCGCGCGTCGAAAGGCGCTGGGCAGAATGATCCGCCGCATCATCAAACGTTGCGACATGCCATAGGCCCGTGCGGCCTCTATTTCGCCTTTCGACGTTGCCTTGATGGCACCACGGAAAATTTCGGTGGTATAGGCGGCCGTGTTCAGCGTAAAGGCAATCAGCGCGGGGTAAAACGCTTCGCGCAGCACCGGCCACAGAAAGGTTTCTTGAATGCCGTCGATAAATACGACGCCGTAGTAAATGATGTAGAGCTGGATCAACAGCGGCGTTCCGCGAAACACGTAGGTATACAGATAGACTGGCAGGCTGATCCATTTGTGCCTGGAGCTACGCATGATGGCCAGCGGTACCGCTAGGATGAGCCCGGCCACCAGCGAGAGAAAGACCAATTGTGTGGTGGTCACCAATCCTTCCCAGTAGTAGCCGAGGGTCGTCGGTGTGAAAATCAGGTTGTCCGCTAGTAGGTCGTTGAACCATGCAGAGATATCTAACATGTCACTGCCCCCCAAAGCCGATGTCGTAACGTTTTTGTAGGCGCGCAAAGATCCACTCGGAGACGCTGGCAATGAGCAGGTAGGCCACCGCGACGGGGATCAAAAACACGAAGGGCTCGTGGGTCGCGCGGGAGGCTTCGGCGGCTACTCGGACCATGTCGGTCAGGCCGATTACCGAGACCAGCGCGGTGGTTTTGAGCAGTACCATCCAGTTATTGGAAAGGCCGGGCAGGGCGTGGCGCATCATTTGGGGGAAGCGAATGCGACGAAACACCAAACCACTGCTCATGCCGTAGGCTTTGCCTGCCTCTATCTGGCCGTTATCCACTGCCATGAACGCCCCACGAAAGGTTTCGCCCATGTAGGCACCGAAGATAAAGCCGATGGTCAGTACGCCTGCGGCAAAGGCATTGAAATTGATATAAATGTCGATGTCGTAGTTGTAATACAGCATGTCGCTGATGGCGTTGACGCCGATCTGGCCGCCGAAGAACAGCAGCATCATCAGCACTAGGTCCGGCACACCGCGAATCACCGTGGTGTAAACGGTGGCGGTGCGACGTAACAGCCAGTTACGCGACATCTTGGCGCTGGCCGTCAGCAGCCCTAGGAGGATGGCCAAGATCAGCGATAGAACGGCCAGTTGAACGGTGACGCCCGCCCCTTCGATCAGGCGGGGGCCGTAACCTTGCAAATCGAGCATGGTGTGCGTGCCTCGCGGATCAGTATTTGGGCGCTAGAAACTGCTTCAAGCGCGGTGACTGCGGATTACCCAGCACCTCGTTCGGCGCCCCGGCTTCTTCTACCAAGCCTTGGTGCAGGTAGATCACTTTGCTGGACACGTCGCGGGCAAAGCTCATCTCGTGGGTGACCACGACCATGGTGCGTCCTTCATTGGCTAAGTCACGCATGACTTTCAGCACGTCGCCGACCAACTCCGGGTCCAGTGCCGAGGTGGGCTCGTCGAACAGCATGACTTCCGGGTCCATGGCGAGCGCCCGTGCAATGGCACCGCGCTGCTGCTGGCCGCCGGACATTTGTGCCGGGTAGGCATTGGCGCGAGCGCTCAGCCCTACGCGATCCAGCAGCGCATGGGCATGCTCGATTGCCTCTTTTTTGGGCTTGCCGAGCACGTGGATCGGCGCTTCGATGATGTTTTCCAGCAGCGTCATGTGTGCCCATAGATTGAAGCTTTGGAAGACCATCGAGAGCTTGGCACGCATCTGCACCACCTGTTTCCAGTCGGCGGGCTCACGGCCGTGTTTGGTGGTTTTAAAACGAATTTGTTCGCCGTGGACGTAGAGCTCTCCATCGTCGGGCTGTTCAAGCAGGTTCATGCAGCGCAGGAAGGTGCTTTTGCCCGACCCTGAGGCGCCAATGAGGGTGATGACGTCACCTTTTTGGGCTTCCAGGGAGAGACCTTTGAGAACTTCCGTATCGCCAAAGCGCTTTTTAATATTGCGCACTTCAAGGGGAGTAGGCGTAGCGGCCATAACGTAGGCTCCAGTACAGGGTTGCCGCAGCAGCAACAAATGAATTTGTCGTGCGTGTGTGCGGCTGGCGCGAAAAAAGGGGCGATTCTATCAGGACTGCGCCAAATGCGCGTACTTTATCAGGACGACATTGGTCTTGGTACGTGGCGATGTGTCCTGACGGCCCCTTCACGTTGTTGTTATAAAAAAAGACGTCGTTATGAAAAGTACGTTTTCATCGTCAAGCAGTAGCGCAAGTGTCCGTCAGGTAATGGCATGACTGGGCACCACCAACAGTGCCGCACGAGCGCCTATGTCGACGTGGGCATTGGGGAACACCACATGTAATGGTGTCTTCTCCACGATGAAATCACCCGCTACCCCATCTTTGGCGAGGCAGGTGCCGGGCTCGAAACGGCTGAAATTGGGTACGTCATCGTCGAAGCAGAGCGTAAAGTCCTCCGCTTGGCGCATCAGCTCGTGCTGTACTTTAAAAAAGGCCATGTTATCTGCGGGCTTTGTCGGCGGCGGATAACCTGAGCTGAGTGAGCCCAAGAGCGTCAGCATTGGCGCCAGGGGAGCCATATCATTGTCACCAAACGGGGCAACCCGACCCAGTTCGAACGTAAACGCTTGGGCGTGATGATAGTGCTTACTGTAGTGGGAGAACGTCCAACTGTGCTGATGTTGGTGGAGCACGGCCTGCATATCGGCTCCGGCCAGCCACTGCCACTGCTGCGCATCGGTGGCGGCGAGGGCGTAGGGTTCGACGACGAAGCGGGTATACAAACTGTCCCGAATCGCCGTGTGCAGATCGTAGTGCAGTTTCGGCAGCGCATGGTGGCGGGCGAAGAACGTATCTACTGCTTCCATTAACGCTCGCGCTCGGTCGGGTTCGGCCCCCCGCTCGTCCAGATCGCGTTTGAACAGCCGGTTGAGGTTGGTGGCAATGAAGCGTTTGTGCGCTTTTAACGCGGGAATGTTACCCAAGATCACCAGCACCGGCGCGCCTAACTGCAGCGTGCTGGCTTCCAAAGCGCTCAGCCAATCACCGAGCAGTTCCACCGGGGCGGTTTCGTTACCGTGTATCGCCGCAGAAAATACACAGGCGCGTGCCTCTGGGCGCAGAATGTTAGGGGTGAGCTCTAGAATACCTGGCCCGTGAAGATGGTAAGTGCCGCTTGGGAAGCGGCCGATGCGCGGGGAGGGGCGTTCCTCGTCGAGCGTCCAGTCGAGCCATTGGCCTAGCATGAAAGTGTCCTTGAGCATGGGCATTTGCTTTTTTATCGTTCCTACCTTTACCCACGCCCGTAGCTGTCCACAAGGGGAGGCGTCGTTCGCGTGAAAATGGCGGGTGGGATGATGAAAGTTGCCGGTACAAAAAAGCGCTCATGGCCCTTTGCCACAAGCGCTTTGATCACCGACGCTCTTGCGTCTGTCGCACACTAAGGACGTTTAGTCTGCTCGCTGTCGCCGCATTTCTTCCTGATACTCTTTGGCCAGAGAGGATTTCTGGTTCTCTTGGAGGCCGCGGCCTGCCAGTTGAAAAACTTCCTGCTCCTCTTCGTCCAAGTGATGCGTCACCAAGTGTTGAAGCTGCTTAGCGTGAGTGAGCCAGTGGCTGGCGCTATAGTCGGTGTCGTCCAGCAGTTCGATCAGCTCGTCGATCTCATGATGCTCCGCCACGCTGTGGCGCGCTTTTTCTTGGGTGAGATCGATGTCCATCATGGGGATGTAAAGCGCTCTCTCTTCCGCGTTGGCGTGGTATTTCAGTTCGGCGCGTACCTGTTGATAGAGGGTATCGCGCTCTTCACTATCGCCATGGGTCTCTACCAAGCGGGCCAGCAGGTCTCGCTGGATGTCGTGATCTTTGCGAAGTGCTTCGAAAATCGTCATGCCGGACTCCTTGGCGTTATACGTGAATGAAACATACCGTAAATACGATACAAGAAAAATTAGTGCCGAAGTGGCAAAAGCGCAAGGTCGGCACGTCGATGAAATCGATGCGGAGCATCGAAAACATTCGCTTTTCTCTACGTTTGACTAGGCTATGGTTTAGTGAGTTTTCATTGCCCTCGACGGGCAACCTGTCCAATGCTCGAATGCAAGTCCAAAGGAGTGCGTTATGACGAAGGTACTGGTGCTGTATTACTCCATGTATGGCCATATCGATACACTGGCTGCCGCGGTGGCCGAAGGCGCTAAGGGAGTGGACGGTGTCGAAGTGACGGTAAAACGTGTGCCTGAAACCATGCCGGAGGAGGCGTTCAAAAACGCTGGCGGCAAGCAGGACTTCACCACGCCGGAAGCCACACCTCAGGAGTTGTCGGATTACGATGCCATCATCTTCGGCACGCCGACGCGCTTTGGCAACATGGCGGGTCAGATGCGCACCTTCCTCGATCAAACCGGCGGCCTGTGGGCCAACGGCGCGCTGCGCGGCAAAGTGGCGAGCGTGTTCACGTCGACCGGCACTGGCGGCGGCGATGAGATGACCATTACCTCTACCTGGACCACGTTGGCCCACCACGGCATGGTCATCGTGCCCATTGGCTACGGCATCGAAGAGCAGTTCGATATTTCGAAAGTCAGCGGCGGTACGCCCTATGGCGCTGCGACGCTGGCCGGTGGTGATGGTTCCCGCCAGCCGGATGACCGCGAGCTGAAAATTGCCCGCTTCCAGGGCAAACATGTCGCTGAGATTGCTGCCAAACTGGCAAACTAATCGACGCTTGAAACGCACAACGCCTCGCTGCCAGCGAGGCGTTGTTCGTTAACGAACGCTTTTATAGAAGAATCAACCGCGAATCCGCTCGGCAATGGCGTTACCGAGGCTTTCGGTCGTGCCCTGGCCGCCCACGTCGCGGGTGAGCACTTGGCTATCGCCCTCACTCAGCACCGCTTCAATGGCCTCGACCATCGCGTCGCCCGCCTCCTTATAGCCCAGGTGCTCCAGCATCATCGCCCCAGACCAAATTTGGCCGATAGGGTTGGCAATGCCTTGACCGGCGATGTCCGGTGCGCTGCCGTGTACCGGTTCGAACAGGCTGGGGAACTTGCCTTCTGGGTTGATGTTGGCCGAGGGGGCGACGCCAATGGTGCCGGTGCACGCAGGGCCTAAGTCGGAGAGAATATCGCCAAACAGGTTGCTGCCCACCACCACGTCGAACCAGTCCGGATGCAGCACGAAGTTGGCGGTCAAAATATCGATATGGAATTTATCCACCGCGATCTCTGGGTACTGCTTGGCCATCTCGGCCACCCGCTCGTCCCAGTAGGGCATGGTGATCGAGATGCCGTTGGACTTCGTGGCCGAGGTGAGCTTTTTACGTGGGCGGGTTTGCGCTAGGTCGAAGGCATACTTTAGTACGCGGTCGACACCGGTTCGGCTCATCACCGTTTCCTGAATGACGATTTCACGCTCGGTGCCTTCATACACCTTGCCGCCGACGCTCGAGTACTCGCCCTCGGTGTTTTCGCGCACGACGTAAAAGTCGATGTCGCCGGGCTTGCGGCCCGCTAGCGGGCTTTTGATGCCGGGCATCAATCGGCAGGGGCGCAGGTTGATGTACTGGTCGAACTGGCGACGAAACTGCAGCAGCGAGCCCCATAGCGAAATATGGTCGGGCACTTTGTCTGGCCAGCCCACGGCTCCGTAAAACAGTGCATCGAATCCTTTGAGCTGGTCGAACCAGTCGTCGGGCAGCATCTTGCCGTGTTCCAAGTAGTAGTCACAGCTGCCGAACTCGAAGGTGGTGAACGCCAGGTCGATATTGAAGCGCTTGGCGGCGGCTTCCAGCACGCGAATACCTTCGGGCATCACTTCGGTACCGATACCGTCGCCAGCGATGACTGCAATACGATGGGCCATGGAAGATCCTTATGTGGTTGGATGTCGCGGAAAGGATGGAGTGTGATTGCTTAGTAGGAGTGTAGCGCCTGTTGGCGACGAGATAATCAGGCTATTATGCAAGCTATTGTTGCCTAAAAGTGAATAATCCCATGATGCTGGATGACCTCGCCTTTTTTCAGCAGCTAGCGCGAGCGGGAAGCTTGACCGCCACTGCTCGCGAGCTTGGGCTGTCTCTCTCAGCCGTGAGTAAACGTTTGAAGCAGCTAGAGGCTCGGCTGGGGGTGACGCTGGCGGCGCGTACGACGCGCCGGTTGACGCTTACTCTCGAAGGCGAGCGCTACCTGTCTCAAGGTGGTCTCATTCTGGAGGAGTTACAAACGCTCGAAAGCTCACTCAGCGAGACCGCGAACCAAGGCCTAAGCGGTCGGCTGAGGGTCAACGCGACCTTCGGCTTTGGCAGGCGGCATATCGCGCCGCTGCTATCGCGGTTTTGCGCCGAGCACCCAGGCGTGGAGAGCTGGCTTGAGCTGACCAACTTCCCCCTCAATTTGAGCGATCACGGCTTTGACGTCGGCATCCGTATTGGCGAGCCACCGGATTCACGCCTCGTCGCCAAGCGTATCCTACCCAACCGCCGCGTCTTGTGCGCTGCGCCTAGCTATATGAAAAAAATGCCGCCGCTGAAGGCTCCGAGCGATCTTACTCAGCACCGTTGCCTGGTGATTCGTGAAAACGATAGCGACTTCCCGCTATGGCGCTTCGAGCACCGGCAATCCCAGCAGCGCCAGGCCGTGAAGGTCAGGGGGCCATTGGCGAGTAACGACGGCGAGGTCATTACCCGCTTAGCGCTGGATGGCCACGGCGTGATGCTGCGTTCCTGGTGGGATGTGAACGAGCAACTATCCAGTGGGACGTTGCAAACGTTGCTACCGGAGTGGCAGGGCATACGCGCTGACTTTTACGCCGTGTTCGAGCATCGCCGCCATGTGCCGGAAAGGATCAGCGCGTTGATCGACTTCTTACAGCGAGAAATGGCGGGCCGGGTGCCCGCCTTGCCCAATGGCTAACGTGGGTCCGTTAGCGGCCTGGGCAGGTTTGATCCTGCACCACGTCGATCAACTCGTCGGTGGGAAAGTCCAGCTCGGCGGCGCGCTGACGAAGGCGCTGCTCCACGTCGCCTGCTATCGTGGGGGTGCGTGCCAGAATCCACAGGTAGTCTCGGTTAGGGCCTGCCACCAACGCCCACTGGTAGTCATCGTCGAGTTCGAGAACGTTGTAGCCGCCGTAAAACGGGCCGAAAAAGCTGACTTTCAGCCGCCCCACGCTCTCGTCATCGATGAAGTAGGCGCGACCTTCGGCTTCGTCCCAGGCGCGTTCTTCCAGGTCGTAGCCTCGGTTGATCACCTTGACGCCCCCATCGTCGCGCCTACTGTAGGTAGCGGTGACGCAGTCTAGTCCCTCTTCGAAGGAGTGATCCAGGCGAGCGATTTCGTACCACTCGCCAAGATAGCGCTCGAGCTCGAAGTCAGTCACCGGTTCCGTGCCATCGGGAATGCCGGTGCAACCCATCAAGAATGTGCCGGTCACGGCCAGGGTTGCCAGCGTGGCCATGCTCCTTGGCCGCCATACGGATGTCATCATCTCGCTCCTTTTAATGTCAGACCATCACAGCGCTCAATTTATCAGGGTAGGTGGCACCACGCCACGCGGTCCTCTTGGTACTGTTCGGCAGGTAGTGGAAATAGGCTATGGTATGTCTGTTAACGTATCCTCTGACAATGCATATAACAAAGGAGTGTTTATGTGGCATCAACAAGAGATTCACTTGCCGGAAATGTCCCGCGGTTTTCATTTGATTACTGATGAGATCGCCAGAGCACTGCCCTGTTTGGCGGAGTGCCATCAGGGGCTTTTGCATCTACAGCTCATGCATACCTCCGCGTCGTTGACGCTCAACGAGAACACCGACCCGGACGTGCGCCATGATCTGGATGCTTTCATGCGACGTTTGGTGCCAGAAGGACTGAGCTACTTTCAGCATACGTTAGAGGGCCCCGACGACATGCCCGCCCATGTGGCGTCTAGTCTATTGGGCACTCAGCTCAGCCTTGCGGTACGCGATGGCCGCTTGGCCCTTGGCACGTGGCAAGGGGTGTGGTTAGGTGAGCATCGTGAGCAGGGTGGTTCGCGCCGCTTGCTGGCCACCTTGAACGGCTGTGCCGCGCTTTAGTCACAGCCACCGAATGACTCTTTGAGATAAGCGCCTCTACATGCCTCGACGCCTTTTTCGCCTCTCCCGCCAGCGCTGGTTGAGGCTGTTTTTCGTTTTGAACCTTGCGCTGGTGGCGGGGTTGATCGTTCACCAAGTGTGGCTCTACGTGGCCGAACCCGAGTTCGAATCGCTGCATACCGTAGAAGTCGCCGAGGTACGCGACCGACTAGCAGGCCGAGATGCCTACCGCTTTGCGGTGGTGGGCAACATCAATAACTCGGTAAATGTCTTTCAAGACGAGATCGTTCCGCTGCTCAACCAGGGCGATATCGATTTCATGGTGTCGGCGGGCAATGCGGTGAGTGGCGGCCAGCAGGAGAGTTATCAGGCGATTTATCACAGCCTCGAACTGCTCGACATGCCTTATCTCTTGACCTACGGCGATAATGAAGACAGCGATTTCGGCAGCTATCTGTTTTACGACTACTTTGGCCCGCATTTCTATGCGTTCGTAGCGGGCAACAGCCACTTCATTTTTCTAGATGGCACTGGCAAGTCGTCGACTTCCTGGCAGTTGGATTGGCTGGAGCGCGAGCTAGCCGCCTCTGACGCGGCCCATCGGTTCGTGTTCGTGGGCCTGCCACTGCATAACGTCATCCAGGATGCCCCGCTGTTCGAAGAAGATAACTACCTCAACGATCCCCGGCTTGCTGAAGGCATCATGCGTTTGGCCGAGCGCTATGGGGTCGATACGGTGTTTTCCGCGAATCTCTCGCTATACGCCCAGCACACCGTCAACGGGGTGACGTACGTGACCACCGGCGGCGCGGGCGGCCTGCTGCTGGATGCCGATGAGAGTTTTCATCATTACGTCGTCGTCGAGGTGGCCGGTGACAGCGTGGGCATCTCGCCGGTGCGATTGAACGTCGACCGCCCCGGCTGGTGGCGCATGCTGAGCAGCGTGGGGTCGACGATTTACGCCTTCTTCTACGTCAGCTATCCGCGGTTCTTGCTGATCGTCGGGCTGCTGACACTGTTGGCCATGCGGCTTTACAGGCTGATTTTCGAGGAGCGCGACTACTATCCCGACTTCGATATCGACCCCACGCCCTATCTGGAAAAAAGTTTACGAGTGGCGATGGTGTCGAACAACTACTTCCCGTTCGTTTCCGGCGTGTCGGTATCGGTGGAGCGGCTACGCCAGGGTCTTGGCGATCTCTCACATCGGGTGCAGCTGCTGGTACCGCGCTACCGGGAGTCGTGGCAGGACGATGACACCATTCTGCGGGTACCCACGCTGATGGCGTTTGGCGAGAAGCGTGAATTTCGCTTGACCAACCCGTTCAGCGCGGGCTTTCGCCGCTGCCTGCGTGAGTTCAAGCCCGATGTGATCCATGTACATCACCCGTTCTGGCTGGGGTCGATGGGTCTGTGGATGGGGCGTCGTTTGAAAGTGCCGGTCATCTACACCTATCACACGCGCCTGGAGCACTACGCGCACTTCGTACCGCTGCCGGGGGCACTGTTTCGCAACCTGATCTCTCACTATTTGATCAAGCGCTTCTCTAATCGTTGCCAGGGGGTCATCGTGCCGACCTATTCGGCAGAGGAGTACCTGCGCATGATCGGGGTCAAGACGCCGACGCTGGTGCAGCCCACGGGGATCGACGCGGCACGCTTTGCCGATGCCGACGAGGAGGCCGTGGCGTCGCTTCGCCAGCAGTTGGCTATCGCGGTCGACGATACGGTGCTGGTAAGCGTTTCTCGCATCAGTAAAGAGAAGAACATCGGCTTCATGCTGGAAGCGTTGGCAGAGTTGAAGCGCCAGGGAAAGACCGGCCTACGCTTGCTGTTGGTCGGCGACGGCCCGGACCGACAAGCGATCCAAACACAGATCGACACGCTGGGTTTGGAAGCACAGGTCACCTTGGTGGGGGCCGTGCCGCCAGAAGAGATGGCGCTTTACTATCACGTAGGCGATGTGTTCGTGTTTGCCTCTACCTCGGAAACACAAGGTATGGTGATTCTAGAGGCCATGGCCGCTGGGCTTCCGGTGGTCGCCGTACGCTCGAGCGGTATCGATGACGTGGTGCGCGATGGCCACAACGGCTTCAAGACGCCGCAAAACCGCCAGAAGTGGGGGCAGCGAGTGGTGGAACTGGTCGAGGATGACGCGTTGCGCGAAACCCTCGGCGATCAAGCCAAAGCGTTCGCCGCTGACTACGATATCGGCAAGTTTGCCGCCGCGGTGGCGCACTTTTATGCCGAGGTGCTAGCGAAACATCACACGACGCATCAGACCCACGAGCGTCAGCCCAAGTGATGCAAGCGAGAGGCTAGCCGTCGTTTCGAGGACGGCTCGTCCGAGCGGTGGCCACGCGCTTGAGTAGCCAGAGTAGGCCCACCCCGACGACCACGCCTGCCACGGCCAGCACCAACTCTTGTTGTGAGGCAGCGGTGAACAGCGCCCCTAGCTGGCTGCCGAGCAGGATGACGGCGGCCAGTCCCGGCACGATGCCCAGCGTCGAGCCGATCATGTAGTCGCGGAAATTGAGATGAAACGCCCCGGCCAACATATTGGTGAGCGTGAAGGGAGCCAGCGGCAGCAGGTTGATCACCGTCATCGTACGAATGCCGCGTTGGGAGAGATAGCCGGAAAGGCCGCGTAGGTGGCGGCCACCGTAGCGCATGAGGGCATCTCGCCCCAGCCAGTGGCCCACCCAGTAAGACACCACCGACGAACTCAGCGTGCCCAACGTAGCGTAAGCCAATCCCCATACCGGGCCAAACAGCATGCCGGTCAACACGACCAGCAGGCTTAGCGGAAACATCACTAACAGCGAACCGGTATAGACGGCCATGACGGCGGCAAACATCCAGGGGGCACGCTGCCACTGGCTAATGGTGGTAGTGAGTGCTTCGAGCTGCGCCTGAGTCAGCAGCCCTTGCTGCTGCAGGTAGCGCCACATCACGCCCAGTATCACCAGCGTGATCAGTAAGCCTAGCCCTTTTAGCAACGTTCGTGACATTCCATCCCCACCGCCTATCTGGCAAAAGAGCGTTAGCATACGCCACTGCGGCGGTGGGGTGAACGAGCGCGTTACTGTAGGCGCGCTTCAATGACGGGCCAAGCGGCATCACCCTCGGCGGTCGTGACATCGGCCAGCATGGCCTCTATGCGTTCGGGGTTGTCGTTGATCCACTGCTGAGCCACCTCGGCGAGGTCACGCTCTTCTTGACCGAAGGCTTGGATCATCCAGCTCTGTTCCTCGGCGGTAAAGCTGAACTGCTCGAAAAAGGTGACCAGCGCCGGGTGGGCATCAGCGTAGTCGCTGCGCAGCAGGGTACGTACGTCGCTTTCGCCGTTGTTCTCACCAAACAGGTTTTCCGGGTCTTCCAGGTAGCGCATGGGGAGTTCGAGATTCATCCAGTGGGGCGTCCAACCGACCCAAACGATGGCTTCTTCTCTGGAAATGGCATCTTGTGCTGCAGAGAGCATGCCCACTTCGCTGGTATCCACCAAGCGCCAGTCGCCGAGGCCCCAGATATCGTTATCGATGGCGTTATGTAGAATTTCACTGGCGGCCGATCCTGCGCCAAAACCATGAATTTGGCCATTGAACTCGTCACGGTGCGCGTCTAGATCGGCAAAGCTGCGAATACCGCGCTCATGTAAATACGCTGGAACGGCCAGGGTCATCTGCGCGCCATCGACGTTGTTGGCGATGTCCCTGATGACGCCGGAGGTTTTGCGAGGCTCGAACATCTCTTTTTGCGCAGGAAGCCAAGCGCCTAGAAAGGCGTCGACGTCGCCACTTTCCAGGCCTTGATAGATCACTTGCAGGCCAATTTCATGGGTTTGAGTGTCGTAGCCCAGCGGGTTAAGGAGCTGCTCGGCGATTTCGGTTTTCACGGTAATGCCAGGCCAAGCGGGAACGCCGAAATCTAGCGTGGCGTCATCGGCGACGGCGGCTTGGGTAGTAACGCCTGCTAGGCCCAGGGTAATGGTCGCAACGAAAGGACGAAGTGAACGTGTCATGGAGGAGGGTCTCCTTGCTAGGGTTATTGTGATGGTGCGGTCGTACGGGCAAGAACACGCAGGCGCGAGGCCAGCATGTCCCGGTCTAGGTAGGTGCCTTGAAGGTGGCGAGCACCGCTATTAGGATCGAACTCCCGGCGGCCGTGGAGTACGCGACGGTTATCGAACGCCACCATCTGGCCCGGTGTTAGTGTGAACTCCAACTGATGCGCCTCGCTGTGGAAGAGTTGCCACAGTACTTTGTAGGCCCGGTACCAAGCCGTCATTTTTTCGGCCGGCAAATGGAGCGTATCGCGTATCCAATTATTGAGGCGTATCTCCATCAGCTCGCCTTGGCTATCCAAGGTGATCACCGGAGCTTTGAAGGCGATATCGTGATGGTTGTCTTGAAACCGGAAGTCGATGGGGGTCTCACTCAGAATGGCGAGTGCCTCAGGGTCCTGTTCGCGTAGCGCATCGATGACCCGGGCGCCGTCGGCAAACAGTGACTCACCGCCGCTGGCGTCGTTTTGCAAGCAGTAGAGCAGTTGAATGTCCGGCGGCTGCTGCCAGTTGGGTAGGTCGATATGCAGCGGCAAGCCTACGGCGGTGTAGGCTGCGTTGTTAGGGTTGGGCTTGGAGCGCACGTTGAATCGCCCGCCGAAATTGGTGGTGCGTTGCGGGCCAATTCGCTCGGCAAGGCGGCTAACTTCCTCTTCCACCAGCGGTGCGTCAGTGATCAACGCCAAACCGTCGCGTAGCAGGGCGGTCAGCCAGGCTTTCTCCCCTGCCGGGGTCATGAAATCGGCATGGCGAACGCGCTCTGGGAAAAAGTCATCGCGCCACGGCGTCGGATTCGGCAGGGATGAGACGCGAGTCGCCTCGGGGCGGCGCTGGTAAAGCCAGCCGCTATGAAAGACGCTGTCATGCCCGTCGTGCCACTGAAGATAGAGATGACCATCGGCCAAGGTAACGCTGGGCGCTTGTTCGATATCGTCTAGCGGTAGGTAGAGGCGCTCGCGGGTTTGCGGGTGGCGACACGCCTGGCAAGCGCAGTGATCACGAAACCACAACAGAGGTAGCGTCGTTTGCGTACCGTCTTGCCACGTTAGCGAAAGGCCGCTGTCGGTGAGCGTGGCGTCCTTGAGTGCCGGGCCGTGGTCATACGGCATGAGTTCGCTCATTTGAGGGGCTGAACGCTTTTCCGTTGTGGCTAGTGCGCTGGACATAGAAACCTCACTGAGAATGGGTGACGTAACACACGATCTGCTTATTAGGATGCGGAGTCCCTTGCGCAGTGACAAACGATGAATTTGGCCCCAAAGACCCTGTTTAACTTATAGGTTGCTTTCCCATGAGCTCACTCCCTCCGCTGTTATGGCTACAAGCGTTTGAGTCCGCCGCCCGAACCCTAAGCTTTACGGCGGCGGGTAATGAGCTGGGCGTGACCCAGGCGGCCATCAGCCAGCGCATTCGGCTGCTGGAGGATCGCCTGGGGCAAAAGCTGTTCGTTCGCCACGCGCGCAGCCTTTCGTTGACCCCGGCAGGTCAAGCGTGGCTGCCCAGCATTCACGATGCGTTTTCACGCATCAGTGAAGGGACGTCGGAAGTGTTTGGTATTACCAGCGAACGACCGGTGACGCTGCGCGCTACGCCGGTGATCCAACAATCTTGGCTCGCGCCAAGGCTCGTGGCCCTGCATCGACAGAAACCAACGATTTTGCTGCGCTTGGTCAGCGCGATTTGGCCCGACGACTTTGGGCCTGAAGGGGCCGACATCGAGATTCGCTATGGTCGGGGTGAGTGGAGTGGGCTCGAGATGTTGCCGCTGGGCGACGAGCACTTGCTGCCCGTGTGCGCCCCTGCGCTGGCGCGCTCGCTCAACGTGCCTGCAGATTTGGCCGGGCATACGTTGTTACACGCGGTGGGCTTTGGCGTTGGGTGGCCTGGTTGGCTGCAAGCGGCGGGAATAGCCCATCTAGAGTCCGAATGTCGCTCCCTCACCTGCGATAATCAGGTGATGACGCTAGCGCTCGCTAGCCAGGGCGGTGGGGTGGCGCTCACGCATCACCGACTGTTGGAGCAGCGTGAGGATTTGGTGGCCCCCTTCGATATGAGTGTACCCAGCGATGAGCGTTTCTGGTTGGTGCGGCCCAGCAAGCGCCAAGTCAGCGACGAAGCCGCAGACGTGTGGGCGTGGCTGGCAGCGTCTCGCGAGTTGCCTTGAGTCATCCAGCAGTGATTACGACTGCTGGACAAGAAATTTGCCCTTTTTCTTGCCATTTTGGTGCAGCCATGAAGAATGATGCGCCTTCATTGTTTCAAAAAGGCGTGTTTCGTATGGATGTTACTCTTCCTCCTCTGTTGACCGCGATGGTGGATCGCGGCAACGGGCTGTTATGGGGCAGTGTACTGATTTACCTGCTCATCGGCGCTGGCCTCTATTTTACGGTCATGACCCGCGCCATTCAGATTCGCTATTTCGGTCATATGTTCAAGCTGCTGCGCGGCTCGCGGCAAGCCAACGGCGGGATCTCGTCGTTTCAGGCGCTCTCGACCAGTCTGGCTGCCCGCGTCGGTACGGGCAATTTGGCGGGTGTGGCGGTCGCCATCTATTTTGGTGGCCCAGGGGCTATTTTTTGGATGTGGATGACGGCCATGGTCGGCATGGCGACCAGCTTCGTGGAGTCCACGCTGGCCCAGGCGTACAAGACCGACCATGGCGACAATACTTTCCGCGGTGGCCCGGCGCGCTATATCGAGCGCGGTTTGGGCCTGCGCTGGTTAGCGGTGCTGTTTTCGATCTGCCTGATCATTGCGTTTGGGTTGGCGTTCAACAGCGTGCAGGCCAACTCCATCGCGCAGGCCATGGAGCAGGCGTTTGCCATTCCCACCTGGGCCATGGGGCTCGTCTTGATGGCCATCGTTGCGCCGATCATCTTCGGTGGTCTGAAATCGATTGCCAAAGTCGCCGAGCTGGTGGTGCCGCTGATGGCGCTGCTGTACCTGATCTTGGCGCTGGTCGTGGTGGCGCTTAATATCAGCGACCTGCCCGCGGCCATCATGACGATCGTGCAGAGCGCGTTTGGTATCGAGCAGGCAGCAGGTGGAGCGGTTGGCTATGCGATTTCTCAGGCGATCATGAACGGGATTCAGCGCGGACTGTTCTCCAATGAAGCGGGCATGGGCTCGGCGCCTAACGCGGCAGCGACCGCCAGCACCCGTCCGGATCACCCGGCGGCTCAGGGCTTCATTCAAATGCTGGGCGTTTTTCTGGACACCCTGGTGATCTGTACCGCGACGGCGGCCATCATCATCATGGCAGGCCCTGAGCTTCTGGCGGGTGAAGAGAATAACGGCATACAGCTCACGCAAATGGCGCTGTCTAGCCATGTGGGTGACTGGGGCGGTATGTTCATTGCCATCGCCATTTTACTATTTGCCTTCACCTCGGTAATTGCCAACTACTCCTACGGCGAATCCAATATCGAGTACTTGGCAGGCCGTCGTGCGCCCCTGGCGGTGATGGTGTATCGCGTCGCCGTGCTGGGCATGATCATGGTCGGTTCGGTGGCAAGCCTGGGGGCCATCTGGAATTTTGCCGATCTCTCCATGGGCATGATGGCGATTATCAACCTCGTGGCGATCCTGCTGCTATCGCCCATCGCTTTTGCGCTGTTCAAAGATTACGACATCCAGCTCAAAGCGGGTAAAGAGCCGGTCTTCGACCCCAACCAGTTTCCGAAACTGGCGAACAAAGTAGATCCGAACGCCTGGCCGACTAAGAAATAGCCACGCATTAGCCTGCTAGGCGTCATCCGCCCCACGCGATGCTGCGATAAAAGCAGCCACGCGTGGGGCTTTTTCATGGGTGGATAGTTCGATTTTGTCGAATGTAACTCGGAAAACGTTGCGCTTTTGCTTACCGAAAAGCGACGTAGAATAGCGCTTAACCTTCCCACTGATTTTTAAGGAGTTTTCATGACCACCCATGCCCTATTAGTGACGTCTTCGATTTTGGGTGATAACGGCCAGTCCAATGCGTTAGCGAGCCATTTTCGACAGCAGGCCGCGGCACGCGAGGGCGTCAAGGTGACCCATCGCGATGTCGTTGCCAACGCGCTGCCACACCTGGCCATCGAAGAGTTGGGCGCGTGGCAAACGCCTGCTGACGAGCGCACCGCCGAGCAGCAGGCGCTGGCCGCCCACTCGGATGAGCTGCTGGCAGAGCTGCGCGCTAATGATGTGCTGGTGTTGGCGGTACCGATGTATAACCTGGGCATTCCTTCCCAGTTGAAAGCCTGGTTCGACCGCGTGCTGCGCGCCGGTGAAACGTTCCGCTACACCGAAAACGGCCCTCAGGGGCTGATCGAAGGCAAACGGGCCATCATTCTGGCCGCGCGTGGGGGCCAGTACGCAGGCACCGAGTTCGATAGCCAAACGCCGCACCTGACAACCATGCTAGGCCTGATGGGCATCAGCGATGTGGAGGTGGTGTTTGCAGAAGGCCTGAACATGGGCGATGCTCACCGCGATACCGCGCTGAAAGAAGCCTTCCAAGCCATCGATCAGCTCGTCGAAGCACTCTAAAATCGACACCTGCTAACGAGGTCGCCATGCCACGCCCCGAACTGCTCGAACAGATCTACACCATCGTCGATCAGATTCCGGCAGGGCGAGTCACGACCTATGGGCGCATCGCTAAGATGACCGAAGGGGCCACGCCGCGCATGGTGGGGTCGGCCATGCGCCACTTGCCTGAGGGGCATCAGCTACCCTGGCATCGTGTCATTGCCGCGTCACTCAAACTG
This sequence comes from Halomonas sp. MMH1-48, assembly GCF_022348105.1. Classification (NCBI taxonomy): domain Bacteria; kingdom Pseudomonadati; phylum Pseudomonadota; class Gammaproteobacteria; order Oceanospirillales; family Halomonadaceae; genus Halomonas; species Halomonas sp. MMH1-48. The sequence goes on along the minus strand of NZ_JAKRFL010000025.1, from coordinate 277 downwards.
GCTGACCACGGCGGCGCGGCACGCCAGCACGAAAAGCTGCGTGCCGAGGGCGTCGCGTTCGATGCCAAAGGCCGCGTGCCGCGCCACCTCGTTTGGCCGGATGAGTAGCTTTGTGGTGAGTGGTGATTTGTAAGTGGTGAATGGGGAGGTGTTGGAGTGCCCCCAATTTCGTAGACACATGTACTAATAAGCGGCGGTATAAGCGCTGGGTGTAAGGCCACCCAGCGTCATGTGGCGCCTTGTATGGGGGTAGTACTCATCCAGATAGTAGCGAACC
>NZ_JAKRFL010000024.1:0-42849 GCF_022348105.1 Halomonas sp. MMH1-48 | reverse complement strand
GGCAAGCGCCCACATGAATTACCTGATCAAATTGTTAAAGAGCAACTTTCTTAATGTCGCTGCGGCGGGCTCGATGACCTGACCCGTGTTGCCTCAGCGAGGAAGGCGTATTCTACGCATTCCGTGGCGTTTGTCAACCGCTGTTTTCAGCGGGCGAAGCGAGCGATCTGACCAACCTACCACAGAACTCTAACTTCCTGACAAACAAGAGGTTTTTCAACCTCATCACCGCTGGTAACGCTGAGCGTCCCCGGCAGCGGATGCGTACTTTACGGATTCGATGCCGGGTTGGCAAGGGCTAGTGTGAAAAAGTTTTCAAAATGTTCAGCGTTTGGGTTTTGCCTTACGCATGACGGCCAAGATGGGCCCTGAACATACGTAAGCCGCAAACAGCAGCAGCAGCATGACCGACGGCTCGACGGAGATCATTACGAACCCCAGCACGACCGCCAACAGTACCACGAAAGGCACGGGCTTCTTGAAGTCCAAGTCCTTGAAGCTGTAGTAACGGATGTTACTCACCATCAAGATCCCCGCCGCACCAACGACAACGAGCATCAGCAGCTTGAAGCCAAAGGCATCGGCATCGAAGCTGTGAAACGTCCATACGCTAGCGGCCACTAACGCCGCCGCCGATGGGCTAGGCAAGCCGATGAACCATTTTTTATCGACACTGCCGATTTGCACGTTGAAACGCGCCAAGCGCAGCGCAGCGCAGGCGACATAAAGAAAAGCGACCACCCAACCTGTTTTTCCAATATCTTGGAGAATCCAGGTGAAGGCGACCAGTGCCGGCGCCATACCGAACGAGATCATATCGGCCAAACTGTCGTATTCAGCACCGAACTCACTCTGGGTATTGGTCATACGCGCCACGCGACCATCCAGACCGTCCAGCACCATAGCAATGAAAATGGCGACGGCTGCCGAGGTGAACTCACCGTTGATACCGGCCACGACGGCAAAAAAACCGGAAAAGAGCGCAGAAGTCGTGAACAGGTTGGGCAGTAGATAGATCCCTTTACGGCGAATCTTTTTACCATCTTCGACGGCTTCTTCCACGACCTCGGTTTCTCGCAAAAACGCGGCGGCAAGATCTTCATTGCCGACGTCTTCGTCTTTGGCAGACGAAGACGGAAGGGTGTCATCGGCAGCCGACGTCTCGGAAGGCTGCGTGCTGCCGTGCTTTTGGTCGCGAGCATCCTGGGTCATAAGCATCATCCATTTGAAGTGAATTCACACGAAAAGGGTTCTCTTCTCATTCTACACGGTGACGCCCAGGCGACCAGCCAATTGCCCTGGACAACGAAAAACGCCCCGAAACAGCGCTTCGGGGCGTGGATAACGCTATGCGCCGTTTAGTTCTTGGACTTATCGACGAGCTGGTTAGCAGCAATCCACGGCATCATGCCGCGCAGCTTGGCACCGACCTGCTCGATCTCGTGTTCCGCATTCAGGCGACGACGAGCCGTCATGGACGGATAGTTGGTGTTGCCTTCCTGAATGAACATTTTGGCGTATTCACCGGTTTGGATACGCTTAAGAGCATTACGCATCGCCGCGCGAGACTCATCGTTGATGACCTCAGGCCCCGTCACGTACTCACCATACTCGGCATTGTTGGAGATGGAGTAATTCATGTTGGCGATGCCGCCTTCGTACATCAGGTCGACAATGAGCTTGAGCTCATGCAGACACTCGAAGTAAGCCATTTCCGGGGCATAACCGGCTTCGGTCAGCGTCTCGAAGCCCGCTTTCACCAGTTCGACCGCACCGCCACACAGGACAGCTTGTTCACCGAACAGGTCGGTTTCGGTCTCGTCTTTGAAGGTCGTTTCGATGATACCGCTACGGCCACCGCCGACACCGGCCGCATAGGAGAGTGCCAGTTCTTTGGCGCTGCCTGACGCGTCTTGGTGAATAGCGATCAGATCCGGAATACCACCGCCCTTGACGAACTCAGAGCGAACGGTGTGGCCCGGCGCTTTCGGCGCGATCATGATCACGTCGAGGTCTTTGCGCGGCTCGATCTGGTTGTAGTGAATGTTGAAGCCGTGGGCGAACGCCAGGGTTGCGCCTTCTTTCAGGTTCGGCTCGACTTCCTGCTCGTAAATCGCCTTTTGGTTTTCGTCCGGCGCCAGAATCATGACGAGGTCAGCGGTTTTACACGCTTCCGGTACGCTGGCGACTTTCAAGCCAGCCGCTTCGGCTTTTGCTGCAGACGAGGAGCCTTTGCGCAGGGCAACGGTGACGTCGACGCCCGACTCTTTCAGGTTGTTAGCATGCGCATGACCTTGCGAGCCATAACCCACGATGGTGACTTTCTTAGCCTGAATGAGAGAAAGGTCACAATCTTTATCGTAATAAACGTGCATGGCGAAACTCCAGAAGTCGATGAAACCAAAAGTTTTTATTGCGTAAGTGTCAGCGTTGATGGCCACCCGTGCCGTCTTTTGCAGCACTAGGATTTGGCGTTGAGGCCACTCTACGCCAGCGCAGCTATTGCGTAAAACGCTATGTTTGCAACATACTATTTCATATTATGAAATATCGTTCAGTCCAAAGGCTCTCATGGATTTCCGCTTACTCAGGCATGTCACCATCCTGGCCGATACGCTGCATTTTGGCCGCGCTAGCGAGCTTTGCCATATCAGCCCCTCGACGCTGAGCCGCTCCATCCAACAGGTGGAGAGCGAGCTCGGTACGCGCCTGTTTGAACGGGACAACCGCCATGTAACGCTCACTCCTCAAGGCATCACCTTCCAACGCTATGCCAAGGAGACGCTCGAGCAGTGGGAAACGCAAAAGCGCACACTGGCGGCGACGACGGCGCAGCTCAGCGGCGAGATCAGCATTTACTGCTCCGTCACCGCAAGCTATAGCTTTCTCTATGAACTGCTCAGCGATGTGCGCACCCGCCACCCCGGCATCGAGCTCAAGCTGCATACCGGCGATCCCGCCGATGCGATGTCCCGGGTACTGGAAGGCGCTGATGACATGGCGATCACGCCGCGACCGCGCATCCCGCCCAGCGCACTGGCCTTCAAGTCGCTGACCCGCTCACCGCTGCTATTCATTGCGCCTACCGACGCGCATGCGTGGCTGCCACCGCAGCCGGACAGCTCCACCGCCGAGCAGTGGCAGCACGTGCCGATGATCTTGTCGGAAGCCGGTCTCTCTCGGGAGTACGCCAACACGTGGTTCAAGGCCATGGGCATTACCCCACGGATTTATGCCCAGGTCGCGGGGCACGAAGCCATCGTCAGCATGGTCGGGCTTGGGTTTGGTGTGGGCGTGGTGCCCAAGATCGTTTTGGACAATAGCCCACTGGCAGAGCGCGTGCAGATACTCAATGTCAAACCCGAGCTCCCCCACTACGACGTTGGCCTCTGCGTACTGAACCGGCGGCTCAAAAATCCGATGATCGACGCGTTTTGGACGGCGGTGATCCCACGCTGAGGCGCCCCTTACGCACGAAAAAGCCGCCCGGCGAAGGGCGGCTTTGAACGTTGCAGCGTTGAGTCGCGATTTAAAGCGACAGGACTTTATCGCCCCGTGCAATACCCGACACCCCTGTACGTGCTACTTCGAGAATGCCCACGGGTGCCATGGCCTGCAGGAAAGCGTCCAGTTTCGACGCGTCGCCAGTGATCTGTACGGTGTACAGGCTGGGCGTGACGTCGACGATCTGCGCGCGAAAGATATCCACCGTGCGCTTTACTTCATCGCGGGCTGCACCGAGTGCTTTCACCTTCACCAGCATCAGCTCGCGCTCGATGTGGTTGCCTTCGGTGAGGTCCACCAGCTTCACCACATCGATCAACTTGTTGAGGTGCTTGGTGATCTGCTCGATCACTCGGTCGTCGCCCACCGTGGTGACCGTCAGGCGTGACAGCGACGGATCTTCCGTCGGCGCTACGTTCAACGTTTCAATGTTGAAGTTACGCTGGGAGAAAAGCCCGACCACACGCGACAGCGCACCCGGTTCGTTTTCCATCAGAATCGAGATGATATGACGCATCAGGTACGCTCCGTTTTGGACAGCAGCATGTCACGCATAGCACCCAACGGTACCTGCATCGGATAGACGTGCTCATGGGGATCGACCTTGACGTCCAGGAAGACCAGCTCATGCTTGTCGGCAAAGGCACGTTCCAGCGCCGGTTCCAACTCGTCTAGCGTCGTGACGGTGATCGCGGTGAACCCGTACGCCTCTATCAGCATATGAAAGTCGGGTAGCGACTCCATATAGGAGTGCGCATGGCGGGACTTGTAGTTCAAATCTTGCCACTGGCGCACCATGCCGAGCGATGCGTTATTCAGGTTGACGATCTTGACGCCCACGCCGTACTGCTTACAGGTGGAGAGTTCCTGCATCATCATCTGGAAACTGCCTTCGCCGGTAACGCACACCACATCGTCGTCCGGGAAGTTTTGCTTGATCCCCATGGCCGCCGGGAAGCCAAAGCCCATGGTTCCCAAGCCACCGGAGGTAATCAGGCGGTTGGGCTTATCGAACTTGTAATACTGCGCGGCAAACATCTGATGCTGACCTACGTCGGTGGTGACGTAGGCTTCGCCACGGGTGACGCGGCACAGCGCCTCGATGACTTCTTGCGGCTTCAGCGCCTCGCCAGCCTTGGAAGGCTCGTAGAGCTTACCTTCACGCTCGGCTCGCCAGCCGTCGATCTTCTGCCACCAGTCGGTCAACGCGTCAGGATGCGCAATGGCATTCCCCTGCACTAGGCTAATCATTTCGTTGATGACGCTGGAGGCCGGGCCGACGATCGGCACGTCAGCTCGCACGGTCTTGGAGACCGAACTGGGATCGACGTCGACGTGAATGATTTTCGCCGTCGGGCAGAACTTCGACGTATTGTTGGTCACCCGGTCATCAAAACGCGCGCCAATGGCAATGATCAAATCAGCGTGGTGCATGGCCATGTTGGACTCGTAGGAGCCGTGCATCCCCAGCCACCCCAAACACTGGCGGTCACTTTGCGGATACGCGCCGATGCCCATCAGCGTGGTGGTAATCGGAAAACCCAGCTGCTTCACCAAATCGGTCAAGCCTTCGCTGGCCTTGCCGGTCACCACGCCACCGCCGGTGTAGAATACGGGGCGCTTGGCCTTCAGCATCATTTCGACGGCTTTTTTGATCTGTCCCGTATGGCCACGGGTCACCGGGTTATACGAGCGCAGCTTGACCTTTTTCGGGTACACGTACTCGTAGCGCTCGGTAGGAGCGGTCATGTCCTTAGGAATGTCGACGACCACCGGGCCAGGACGGCCGGTCGATGCCAAATAGAAGGCTTTTTTCAGCACTTCCGGGATCTCGGACGGATGACGAATCGAGAAGCTGTGCTTCACGATGGGGCGCGTGACGCCGACGATATCGGTTTCCTGGAAGGCGTCGTCACCGATCAGGTGGCTCATGACCTGCCCACACAGCACCACCATGGGAATGGAGTCCATGTAGGCAGTCGCAATACCCGTCACCGCGTTTGTCGCGCCGGGGCCCGAGGTCACCAGCACCACGCCGGGCTTGCCGGAGGCACGGGCATAGCCATCGGCCGCGTGAGTGGCCGCCTGTTCGTGACGTACGAGAATGTGCTTCACTTTGTCTTGGCGGAACAGCGCGTCATAAATATGCAGCGCCGCACCACCGGGATAACCATAAATGTACTCGACGCCCTCATCTTGCAAGAAGCGGGCGATCATATCTGCGCCGGAAAGCAGTTCCACTGTGTTTCTCCCCTGGAGGTCTCGAGTGCGATCCGCAGGGCATCCTGCGGGGTCGAGTGCGGCGGTATGCCGCTGCCGGCCCATGCCGGCACCTGATGCCAAACCCTGGCAATATGGCCCGGTTAGGGCCTGCACTCTCATCGGGAACGCTCATTGATGGCAACCATAAAGAGCGTCTCCCTTACACGGCGGTTTACCGTGTCGGGGCGTTGGCCAGGTCAGGCGGTTAGCCCAAGCCCGGAAGTCCTTCGGCGGGTAAAGGCGTGAGCCTACCCTTCGCGCGGGGATGAGGGGTTGCCCGTTGGTTCCGCGCCCGCAAATCAGGAACCCACAAGATTCCATTAGCACCCTTAGCCTGTCAACCTCAGAACCGACCAAACGCAACAAAGGTCGCAGTCAGCGCAAAAAAATGCCCCGTCCGCGACGCTGACGGGGCATTTGCCCTATTTCATTGCGCAATATCCGCACGACATTGCGCTAAATCCGACTCTTCGAGAAGTTAAGATTAGTTAAACACCAACTTTCCTACTTCTGCACTGATGTGAATGGTCGTGCCGGGAAGATACTTGCCTGCGAGCAGATCCTGCGCCAGCGGATTTTCGATACGGCTCTGAATAGCACGCTTGAGTGGCCGTGCCCCAAACACAGGGTCGAAGCCCACCACCGCGAGTTGCGCCATGGCATCGTCGCTCAATTCCAGACGCAGATCGTGCTCCGCAAGCCGTGCCTTCAAGCGCTCCAATTGAATGCCAGCGATGGCCTGAATCTGCTCCTGACCAAGGGCGTGGAACACCACCACCTCATCGATCCGGTTGATCAGCTCAGGGCGAAAATGGTTACCCACGACCTCCATCACCGCATTTTTCATCAGCTCATAGTCGTTATCATCCCCGCCCATGCGCTGGATGATGTCCGAGCCCATGTTGGAGGTCATGACGATCACCGTGTTACGAAAGTCGACGGTGCGCCCCTGGCCATCGGTCAAACGTCCATCTTCCAGCACTTGCAGCAGAATGTTGAACACATCCGGGTGTGCTTTTTCCACCTCGTCCAGTAGCAGCACCGAGTAAGGCTTGCGGCGAACGGCCTCGGTCAAGTAGCCGCCCTCTTCGTACCCCACGTAGCCGGGAGGCGCGCCGATCAGGCGGGCCACGGAATGCTTCTCCATGAATTCCGACATGTCGATGCGCACCATGGCTTCTTCGGTGTCGAACAAGAAGTTGGCCAACGACTTGCACAGCTCGGTCTTGCCCACACCGGTTGGACCGAGAAACAGGAATGAGCCGTTGGGGCGGTTGGGGTCGGCAAGACCCGCCCGGGAACGGCGCACTGCGTTGGCGACGGCCTCGACCGCCTCGTTCTGGCCGATGACGCGCTCGTGGAGGGCCTCTTCCATGCGCAGCAGTTTATCCCGCTCGCCTTCCAGCATTTTGGATACGGGAATGCCCGTCCAGCGCGAGACCACCTCTGCGATTTCCTCTTCCGTGACGTTGGAGCGCAACAGCTGATGGCTGGCAGTATCGGCTTCGCCTTCTCCTGCTTCGCTGATCTTTTTCTCCAGCTCGGGAATCTTGCCGTACTGGATTTCCGACATGCGGCCCAAATCACCCTGACGACGCGCCTGCTCAAGATCGATACGCGCTTGCTCGAGCTCCGCTTTGAACTGCGCGGCGCCTTGAATGCTGGCTTTTTCCGCCTTCCAGATCTCATCCAGGTCAGCGTAGTCACGCTCTAACTCGTGGATCTGCTGATTGAGCGCCTCCAAGCGTTTTTTGGTCGCTTCGTCGGTCTCTTTCTTGAGAGCCTCCCGCTCCATTTTGAGCTGAATGAGACGACGGTCTAGACGGTCCATCTCTTCAGGCTTGGAGTCCAGCTCCATACGAATCCGCGAGGCGGCTTCATCGATCAGGTCGATGGCCTTGTCCGGCAACTGGCGGTCGGTGATATAGCGCGTCGAGAGCTTGGCCGCCGCGATGATCGCAGAGTCGGTAATATCAACGCCATGGTGCACCTCGTAGCGCTCTTTAAGGCCCCGCAAAATAGCAATGGTATCGGCCTCGGTAGGCTCGTCCACCAGCACTTTTTGGAAACGGCGTTCCAGGGCGGCGTCTTTCTCGATGTACTTGCGATACTCATCCAGCGTCGTCGCCCCCACGCAATGCAATTCGCCCCGTGCCAGCGCTGGTTTGAGCATATTGCCCGCGTCCATGGCGCCATCGGCCTTTCCAGCGCCCACCATGGTATGCAACTCATCGATGAACAGGATCACTCGTCCCTCTTCTTGGGAGAGCTCTTTCAACACGGCTTTCAGGCGCTCTTCGAACTCACCGCGAAACTTGGCTCCGGCGAGCAGCGCGCCCATATCCAACGACAGCACGCGCTTCTCTTTCAAACCTTCGGGTACTTCACCGTTGACGATGCGCTGGGCCAAGCCCTCGACGATGGCGGTTTTACCTACACCAGGTTCGCCAATCAGCACCGGGTTGTTTTTGGTGCGACGCTGCAACACCTGAATCGTACGGCGGATTTCGTCGTCGCGACCGATCACAGGGTCGAGCTTGCCGTCCAGCGCGCGCTGGGTGAGGTCCAACGTGTACTTGTTGAGCGCCTCCCGCTGCTCTTCGGCATTGGGGTCATCTACCCTAGCACCACCACGCAGGCTGTCGATCGCCGCCTCTAACGTTTTACGGCTGAGTCCAGCCTCTTTCATCAGCTTGGTGATGGCACTGTTCATCTCCAGCGCAGCCAGCAGCACGAGCTCGGAGGCGATGAATTGATCGCCGCGCTTTTGCGCTTCGCGGTCGGTGAGATTGATCAGTTTGACGAAGTCACGCGATGGCTGCACTTCGCCATCGAATTGGCTGACTTTGGGTAGGTCATCCACTAGGCGCTGCAGACCGTCGCGCAGGCGTGAACTGCTGCCGTCGGCTTTCTCGATCAGCGCTTTGATGCCGGTATCTTTGGTATCGATCAGCGCCAGCAGCAGATGCGCGGGATCTAACTGGTTGTGGCCTTGGCCCACGGCGAGGGACTGCGCCTCGGCAATGGCGGCCTGTAATTTGGCGGTGAATTTATCGAATCGCATGGTGTGCCTCCTGGGGATGCCGTGCGTTTGGACCCACGGCGCTGCCCATTGACCTGTCGTTGAACGTGCTAAAGACGATTAGCTTGACAAGTAAGATGGCGTCATATCCACGCATTTCAAGTGGCGATTAATTGATCCAGATCACACTCGCCATGCGACCAGTGTTGCCGTTGTCACGGCGATAGGAGTAAAAGCGCGATTCGCAGGCGGTGCAGAAGTGTCCGCCGCTAATGTGGTGGATGCCCAGTGCTTCTAGGCGAAAACGGGCCAGCCGATACAGATCGGCCATATAGTGGCCTAGCCGGTACGGGCTGTGGTCGAACGCGTCGGCCGTGTCTGGATGTACAGCCACGAAAGCGCCATACACTTCGGGTCCCACCTCGAACTGCGCATTCGAGATGGCCGGCCCCAACCACACCAGGATATCGTCCGGGTCGCAATTCATGGCGGCGATGGTGGCTTCCAACACGCCACCGGCCAGCCCACGCCAGCCCGCATGCGCAACCGCCACCTGCGTTCCTTGACGATTGCAAAACAGCACTGGCAAACAGTCGGCGGTGAGAACGACACAGGCGTACTCGCTGCTGCTGGCAAGCGCTGCATCTGCATCAGGTGTGTTGCTTTGGTATTCCTGCTGCACCCGCGCACCATGCGTTTGGTTAAGCCACAGTAGCGGGCGTTCATCGCCGATCTCTTTGTGTAGCAACCGTCGGCACAGTGCAACATGGTCGGCATTGTCCCCAACGTGAGCGGCCGGATTGAACGCCGCAAAGTCATTCTGACTCGGCCCCGTTTCACGCGTGGTCACAAAGGCTCGCACGTTGGCGGGCGCTGGCCAGTCCGGCAGCAGAAGCGTCGGGCGCAGATCTATGGCATCGCTCATCGCATGGTCTCGCTATCGTCGCGCAGGTAGTCCAACAACATTAGTAGATCATCGGGCAGATCGGCTTGAAAAGTAAGGGTTTCACCACTAACGGGGTGCACGAAGCTGAGCTTTCGGGCATGCAGCGCCTGACGGGGGAATTCGCGCAAAATCTCTTTCAACGGCCCAGCGGCCCCCGGTGGGAGCTTGGCACGGCCGCTGTAGAGCGGGTCGCCAATCAAAGGATAGCGAGCGTGGGCCATGTGCACGCGAATCTGGTGAGTGCGGCCGGTTTCTAGCTGGCAGCGCACGTGGGTATGAGCACGAAAACGCTCGACCACGCGAAAATGCGTCACGGCGGGCTTGCCGGACGCCGTCACGGCCTGGCGCTTGCGGTCTTTCGGGTGCCTGCCAATCGGCGCATCGATGGTGCTGCCCGCCACGGGCTTACCGATCACGATGGCATCGTACTGACGCGACACGGTACGGGCTTGCAACTGCTCGACTAGCGCTGTTTGCGCGGGCAAGGTCTTAGCGACCATCATCAGGCCGGTCGTGTCTTTATCCAAGCGGTGGACGATGCCTGCCCGGGGCACTTCGGCCAACGCCGGGTGATGATGCAGCAGGGCATTGAGCAAGGTGCCATCCGGGTTGCCCGCCGCCGGGTGCACGACCATGCCCGCCGCCTTATTGATGACGATGACGTCCTCGTCTTCGTAGACGATGTCCAGCGCGATGTCCTGGGGCTCGAAACGCGTGTCCTCCTCGATGGTCGCATTGAGCGTGAGCACTTCGTGGCCATGCAGTTTGGCTTTCGGCTTGACCTTGACCCCATCGACGGTGAGTTCACCGGCGTTGATCCACGCTTTCAAACGCTCGCGGGAGTAATCACTGAACAACTCCGCCGCTGCTTGGTCCAAGCGCGCGCCAGCTAACGTTGCGGGCACCCGCTGCGTGGCTTCAACAATACGAGACATGAATGACCTCTCTAAGACGCTAACCGCCCAATCGAACCACCTGAGATGCGCGACTTACCGCTACGACGTGTCGCTAAGCCTGCGTTTTGCGTCTAGGTGTTTTATAGTGGGCTCACTGCGACCTATTCTACCATTTCTACTTATGGCCATCGTCGCTTTTCGGTGATTGAGGCTTGTTTGCAACGAGGATGATGATGCGCGTTTTTTCCGCTGCCCACCGCTTTGGCGCCCTAGCCTTGAGCCTTGCCCTTCTCGCAGGCTGCGCCAGCAACGACACGACCCCGGAAGAGGAAGACGAGTTTGCGGGGGTCCAAGAGCGCGAGCTATATGAGCTGGCACGCACCGCGCTCGATAGCAACCGCTTCCCGATTGCTATCGAGCGCCTTGAAGCGTTGGATACCCGTTATCCGTTTGGCCCTCACGCCGAACAGGCTCAGCTCGAACTGATTTACGCCTACTACGAAAACAGTAACTGGGAAGAGGCGCGGGCGGCTGCCAGCCGCGTCATTCGCTTACATCCCGATCATCCTCAGGTCGACTATGCCTATTACCTCCGCGGGCTAGCCGCTTGGCAGGCGGGCCGCTTCAGCCTCGAGCGCCTGCGCCTGATCGACATCTCCAAGCGTGATCTGGGGGCCTCGCGCGATGCTTACAACGATTTCCGCGAACTGATTCAGCGCTTCCCACAGAGCCAGTACGCCCCGGATGCCCAGCAACGTATCGTCTACCTGCGTGAGCTCTTAGCACGCCATGAGCTGCACGTGGCCGACTACTACCTCCGCCGCGGCGCTTTTCTAGCCGCCGTCGAGCGAGGCCGCTGGGTGATCGAAAACTACCCGGAATCCAACGCGACTCGCGATGCGCTGGCGACGATGGTCGAGGGCTACCAGGGGCTAGGGATGGAAGATCGCGCGAGCGAGGTTCTCACCGTGCTGCGTGAAAATGCACCGGGTCATGAGCAACTTCGAGGTGGTCGTTTCGTGCCAAAGCATGACAACAGCGACTGACACCATTTGCCATTTGCTTTTCACTTACAAAAAACCACGCTTAGGCGTGGTTTTTTTGTACAAGAAAATAATTGTTTAATAACAAAACCTTAATCAAATGATAGACAAAATATCATTACAAATATTGTACATCACTAGCACTGAGCATTATGATTCTCCTGCAAACACATAATAAAGCGCCTCCACGGCGCCTAGGAGACCCTGGATGACCTCCCTAATGAAACGCTTGTCTGGAACGACAATCAGCACCCGGCTAGCCGTTGGCTTCTCTATTCTGTTGGCTCTCTTGGTGCTACTGACCATAGCGGGCATTCTTCAAGTCAATCAAATCGACCGTGATTTGACCGTCATCAACGATGTCCAAGGTGAAAAGCAAGGATTCGCCGTCGACATGCGGGGCAGCGTCCATGACCGCGCGATTGCCCTGCGCGATATCGTAATTACCGCTGGTAGCGGGCGTTTGGCCGAGTTGGAAGGCGATATACGCCAGCTAGAGGAGGCTTACCAAACAGCCACCGTCGGCATGGCACAAATCAATCAAACCTCCACGGCCTCTCCGGAAGAACAACAGATTCTCGCGAGCATTCGTGAACAAGCCGAAACGACGACCCGCTTGACCGAACAAGTCATCGCTGCTCGTGAAGTAGGCAACGACCAGCAAGCCGAAACCCTTTTGTTGGAGCAAGCAGGTCCGGCTTATACCGAATGGCTCAATCGCATCAATCAGTTTATTGACCTTCAGACACAGAATAGCGCCGCTACCACCGCATCTGCCCGCGCGACGGCTTCTGGTTTCCAGCTACAAATGCTCGGATTGACGCTCTTTGCCCTACTGATTGGCGGCCTGATTGCGGTCTTCCTATCACGTCAACTGCTGCGAGAACTCGGCGCTGAGCCCTATGAAGTGAAAGCCTTTGCTCAGGCCATTGGTCGTGGCGAACTCGCCACTCAAGGTCGGCTGAAACAAGGCGATACCCGCAGCATCATGGCCTCGCAGGTCGCCATGGCGAAGCATCTGCAGGAGATCGTGGCGCAGGTGCGCGCGTCAGCAGAAGCGGTTGCCTCGAACAGCGAACAGATTGCAGAAGGCAATAACGATCTTGCCTCACGTACGGAAGAGCAAGCCAGCGCTTTGGCAGAGACGGCCTCAGCTATGGAAGAGCTTAATAGTACGGTAAAGCAAAACGCCGATAATTCCGAGCAGGCCAGCCAAGAAGCCGCTAGCGCCTCGATAACGGCGAAGCGCGGTGGGGACGCAGTTCACCAAGTGGTCGCCACCATGAACGATCTGAATAAAAGCTCACAAGAAATAGCAGGTATCATTTCGACCATCGACTCGATCGCTTTCCAAACCAATATCCTGGCCTTGAACGCGTCGGTCGAGGCGGCGCGGGCAGGCGAACATGGGCGTGGCTTTGCCGTCGTCGCTGAAGAAGTGCGTAAGCTGGCTCAGCGCAGTGCCGACGCCGCACGCGAGATCAACAACCTCATTAGCAGCAATCTAGAGCGCGTCAATCATGGCAACGAGCGCGCTGAAGAGGCGAGCAAATCCACTGAAGAGATCGTCGAAGCCATCCAGCGCGTGACCACTATCATGCAAGAGATCAGCAACGCCAGCGCCGAACAGAGTGCCGGGGTTCAGGAAGTAGGCCAGGCGGTCACCGAAATGGACCAAGTTACGCAGCAGAACGCATCACTGGTGAATGAGAGCGCGACCGCTGCCAACAACTTACGTCAGAATGCCCACCAGTTGTTAAACGCCATGGGGGCGTTCAAACTCCCTGAGTCGGCGATGGCGCCGGCCGCTCAACATCGCGCCAACCCACCCTCGATGGCAAGCAGCTATGCTCGTCCCAAGGCCCCGTCGCTACCCGCCACACGCTCCAGCGCCCCTGCCGAGCTTGAATGGGAAAGCTTCTAAATAAAACGTCTTATCTGCCGTTAATTTTTAGAGAGGCCGTGGCATGTCCGCCACGGCCCACTGCCTTTCCCAGAGGTGACGATGAAACCCTCGCAGAGCTTGTTCATGGTGTTTCTGCTCCCCATCCTGATGGTGATTCTGCCGGTTGCACTGTTGCTGGGACTGGCCACCTACATGATCAAAGAGCAGTCGCTGCAAAACTACCGGCTTCAATCCAATGATCTGGAAACCCTCGTACAAATGGCGACCTTCGATCGCCAGTTGGGCGATCTTCATCAGCGGATGAGTGAGGTTTTCAGCCGGGCGGAAGCGACCGACCTTGGCACCATGCAGCGCTACGCGGAGTACGGTCGCATCAACCAAGAGCTATCGCGTATTGGGGAAAGCGTCGATCGGCTGTCCAGCTCGCCGCTGATTTTGGACTTGAGCCAGGAAAGCGCAGCTACCCTGCAGCGCGCCTTTTATGAATACCGTCGCTTCGTCAACATGGCCAACGAGGCCGCCACCCTGAATCAGGGGGATCCCGTTTTTTATTTGCAAGAAGCCCAACGTCATTTCACGACGTTCAACCTCTTTTCTCAGCAAATTTTCGAGGCGCTTACCCATCGCGCCAGTGACCGACACCGAGAGTCTTACGCCGATCTCAACCAGTCGCGCAACTCCACGCTATGGCTGGGCTTGGGTCTCTTTGCTCTGCTGATCAGTGCCGCTTTTTTGGCCGCATGGCGCATCAACCAGCGGCTCGTCACGGTGGGCGATGCCATTTTGGCGCTGTCCGACAATCGCCGAGCGCTGCCTGACTTGCAAGCGATCGAACGGTTGAGTCAACAACACAGCGGCCCGTTAAAGCGTATTGCGCTTTCACTTCTTTCTTTTCGCGATACCGAGCAGCAGAGACGAGAAGCAGAGCGCCAAGTGCATCAATTGGCTTACTACGACACGCTCACCGACCTGCCCAACTGGCGACTGATGAAAGAGCATCTACAGCACTCGTTGGAGACCAACAGTCAAACCAACACTTACGGCGCGCTGGTGTATTTGGACGTAGACGAGTTCAAACGTATCAACGATGTCATCGGCCATCGGGCGGGAGACGAGCTGCTCATACAGATGGCGACGCGTCTTAAAACCTTGGAGCAGCAGGGCTGCACGATGGGCCGCCTGAGTGGCGATGAGTTCGTACTGATTGTGGATGGTTTGGATGCCGATAAGTTGAAAGCCGCCGAAAAAGCCGAGTTCATGGCACAGCAGATCCAGCACGCGCTGACCCAGCCTTACTGCTTGGATGGGCATCACCAGTATCTTAACGTCAGTCAAGGGCTCGTGCTGTTCAAAGGCATCGATGATAGCGTCGATCAGCTTTTTCAATACGCTAATTCAGCCGTTCACCTCGCCAAGCGTGATGACCAGAATACGATCCGCTTTTATGACCCAGCTGTACAAGCTCAGTTGGAAACGCGCACCGAGCTAGAGCGCGACCTGCGCCTCGCCATCGAGCGGGAAGAGTTCGTGCTGGTCTATCAAATGCAAGTAGATAGCCAAGGGCGTGCCATCGGTGCCGAAGCACTCATCCGTTGGCAGCACCCCATACAAGGCTTCGTATCGCCGGGCACATTCATTCCTCTGGCAGAGGAGACGGGGCTCATCATTCCCATGGGCACCTGGGTACTGCATGCCGCCTGCGAACAGCTCGCCCTGTGGGAAGCGGCTGCGCATACCAAAGACCTAGTGCTGGCCGTGAACGTCAGTGCAAAACAGTTTCAGCAGCCACACTTCGTCGAGGAAGTGGCCAAGGCATTGGAACTTAGCGGTGCGTCGCCTCACAAGCTGAAACTCGAGCTCACCGAGAGCACGGTCATCGGTCAGGTGGAAGATACCATCGCCCGCATGCACCGGCTCAAGGCACTCGGCATCAGCTTTGCCATGGACGATTTTGGCACCGGCTACTCTTCCTTGCAGTATTTGAAGCGTTTGCCGCTGGACCAAATCAAAATCGATCAATCCTTCGTGCGCGACCTTCATCAGGACGCAGATGACATGGCCATCGTCGAGACGATCATTGCCATGGGGCGCTCGCTGGGCCTTAACGTCATTGCCGAGGGCGTAGAGACCATGGAGCACTGGCGATATTTGAACGAACACCAGTGCCACGCTTACCAGGGTTATTACTTCTGCAGGCCGGTGACGCCAGAAGATATGGCTAAACAGTGCTTAGCCCCGCCCCCGGTGCTCACGTAAGCCGCCGATGCCCCATCTGAGGGCTTACGTCAATCGCCCGGCTGCCAGCCATTGACGATAGGGTAGCGGCGATCTCGCCCGAAGCCCCGCGGGGTCACTCGCACGCCTACCGGCGCCTGGCGGCGCTTGTACTCACAGCGATCCACCAGTTTGACGACCTTGTAGACATCCTCTTCCTCGAAGCCTGCAGCAATGATCGCCTCGGCACTCATGTCTCCCTCGATGTAGCGGACCAGAATGGCATCCAACACATCATAGTCTGGGAGCGAATCGCTATCCTGCTGGTCGGGCGCAAGTTCGGCGCTGGGTGGACGCTCGATCACGCGCTCGGGAATGGCCGGCGACTGGGTATTGCGCCAGCGCGCCAGGCGGTATACCCAGGTTTTATAGACATCTTTGATGGCGTTGTAGCCCCCCACCATATCGCCATACAGCGTGGCATAGCCGACAGCCATTTCGCTCTTGTTGCCCGTGGTCAGCACCATCAGGCCTTTCTTGTTGGAGATCGCCATGAGCAGCACGCCACGGCAACGCGACTGAAGGTTCTCTTCGGTAGTATCGCGCTCGGTGCCTGCAAAACTCTCGGCCAGCGTCCCCATGAAGGCTTCGACCATGGGCTCTATGGGCATCACGTCATAATGAACGCCCAGCAGGGTCGCCTGTTCGGCCGCATCCTGCTTGGATATATCCGCAGTGTAATGGTAAGGCATCATGACCGCTTGTACCCGCTGCGGTCCCAGCGCATCCACCGCAATGGCCAGCGAGAGCGCCGAATCGATGCCGCCAGAAAGCCCCAGCACCACGCCTTTGAAACCGCTCTTGTTGACGTAGTCACGCAGGCCGGTCACCAGCGCGCAGTAAAGGCTTTCCTCGGGTTCCACATCTGGCTCGATTTCGCCAGCCTGGGGTTCCCAGACGTTCGCACTAGTTTGCAGGAGCTGAATGGGCATTAGCCCCGCCTGCCAGTAGGGCGCCAGTACCTTGAGTTGACCGTTGGCATCGACACAGCTAGAGCCACCGTCGAACACCAACTCGTCCTGGCCACCGATGGTATTGACGTACACGACGGGCAATTGCACGTCTTGGGCGCGCTGTTCTAGCAAGCGCAGCCGTTCGGCGGGCTTGTCTTGATGATAGGGCGAGGCGTTCAAACTGATCAATACTTCAGCCCCCGCCTCGCGCGCGGCCTTCACGGGCACACCTTCCCACAAGTCTTCGCAAATCAGTAGACCTAACTTGGCCCCTTTATGCTCGTACACCAGCGGCTCGGTGCCCGGCGTGAAGTAGCGCTGTTCATCGAACACTTGGTAATTGGGCAGCGCTTGTTTGGCGTACTCCGCCTCCCATTGGCCGTTGTAGAGCACCCCCGCCAAGTTGTAACACTTGCCTTCACGCACGCCGGGGTAACCAATGATGACCAGCACGTCGCGGGAGATTTTTTCCGCCATCGTGGCGCGCGCCTCACGCAAGCGGGTTTCCATGGAGGGACGCAACAGTAAATCTTCCGGCGGGTAGCCGGATAAAAACAGTTCAGGAAAGACGACGATATCCGCCCCATGCTCGATCCTCGCTTCACGCACCGCTTCGATGGCACGCGCGGCGTTGCCGGGAATATCGCCGACCAGCGGGTCGAGTTGGGCCATTACCAGCGTTAAGTCTTGCATGGGCGTCAAAATCTCTTGAGAATCTTCAGAATACGGTGGCATCTACCTAGTCGCTGCATTGTCCCGCAAGGCGTGCTCAGTGGCAAAGGTCATTGTTACGAATGCCATGTCGTCGCCTTTTCCCACCAGGGGAGCCATTGAGGATGAACCTATTGATCATTCGGCTAATTATCTTTGCCGCGCTGTTTTATGTAGGCCTAAAGCTTTACGGACTCTATCGCCAACGCAAGCTGGCCCATCAGCAGCAGGCACCGTCGCGCCACGAAGGCGGCAACATGGTGCGCTGCCGCTGGTGCGACGTTCACGTGCCGGAGAACGAGGCGCTACGTGACGTCGAGCAGTGGTTCTGCTGTAGCGCTCACCGTGACCGCTTCCTACAAGAGCAGGAAGACAATCGTCGCTAGCGATCATGGCCACGCCAAGCGCTCGGCCGTTGGCTGGTAAGGTGTTGGGTCCAGCAAGGGTTTGCGCCCCAGCACTTGATCGACCAGTAGATGCGTCGAAGCAGGCGCCAGCACCAAGCCATTCCGATAATGCCCGGCATTGACAAACACATTGGGAAACTCGGGCAGCGCGCCAATGAACGGTATACCTTCCGGCGAGCCGGGGCGCAGTCCCGCCCAATGGTACGCAACAGGGCAATCGGCTAACGCAGGGATAATGTTTTCCGCACTCCGCTTGAGCGATGCTAACGCCTCTTCATCGGTGGTTTTATCGAAGCCCGCCTCTTCCAAGGTAGACCCCACGAGCAGCAAACCATCGCTACGTGGAATCACGTAGCGACCATCCTTGAGCACTACGCGCTGGACTAAACCGGGCGGCGCTTGATAAGCGATCATTTGTCCTTTGACGGGCCGAATCGGCAATCGCACGTTCAGCCCGTCAAGCACGCTTGCACTCCAGGCCCCGCCACATACGATGAACTGCTCTGCTAGCTGGTCACCTCGGCTCGTCGCAACCCCCACTACGCGGCCTTGACGCTGCAGAAAACCTTCGACACGACACGCCTCGATCAGCGTCACGTGAGACAGGGCAGCCAAACGAGCGCGCAGCGCTTGGCCCAAGCGCGGGTTGCGCACGCTGCCTAGTGTGGGCATCCAGAGCGCACTGCCTTCGGGAGTAGCAGCTTCAGGCTCTTTATGATGAACGAAAGCGGCGGTGACTCGCTCTAGCGGCTTGCCGAGTTGTCGCGCCCAGTGCAAGGCCGCCTCGTCATCGTCCACATTCAAGTAGAGCAAGCCCTTTTGCCGATACTCCGGGTCGATACCGGTCTCTTCCAACAAGCGCAGGGCTAGCGTGGGATAGGCGCCCTCTGACCAGCGCGACAGCTGAGACACCGGCTCACCATAACGCCAGGGATAGAGCGGCGAAACGATCCCGCCGCCTGCCCAGGATGCCTCTTTTCCGCAAGTTCCGCGCTCGATGAGCGTGACCCGCTGACCAGCGTCCGCTAGCTGAAGTGCCGTCATCATTCCGATCACGCCACCTCCTAAAATTAAGAGATTGCTCACAACGTTTGTCCGTTTTGGCTTACATAAAAAGTGCGCGGTGCCCCCTAGGATCAACAAGATCACGCAACGTTAACCAGCGCAACGAGCATCGCGCTCGTCGACAGGAGGTCAAGCGATGAAATGCGGTGGCACGCACGGGCAGCACTCGTCCTATCAGCGGGGGTTTACACTCATCGAGATGTTGGTGGCGATGCTGTTGATGACCGCCATGATAGCGTGGCTGACACCAAGCGTTCAGGCACTGAGTCACCACAGCCTTCTCAATAGCGAAGTAAGCCGCCTGCGCTCTGCGTTTGCCCTGGCCAGACATACGGCCATTTCACAACGTACGAAGGTGACCGTGTGTCCGGCAAGCGCAAACCTCACCACCTGTGCGTCGACGTGGGGCGACGCACTGGTCGTCATAAAGGGAGACGTCGAGGACGGCTTTCAACCGGACGATATCCTGCGCGTCTTTCCCGGGCAGGCGGCGTCTTACACCACCTATAGCCGCGGCTGGCGACACGTTCGATATAACGTGCTGGGCCATACCAGTGGCTACAACGGCAGCTTCGCGATATGCGCCACACAAGCAGAAGGAAAACGGTTGGTACTCAGCCAGTTAGGCAGGTTACGCGTGGATGAGGCACCTATCGACTGCTAAGATCGCCAACAGGTGCTCTCCTCCAGAATGCAGCTACATTAAGCAATGCCATCCAGATAGCGTTCGGCATCCAGGGCTGCCATACAGCCGCTGCCTGCCGAGGTGATCGCCTGGCGATAGATATGGTCCATCACGTCGCCACAGGCAAATACGCCCGGCACGCTCGTAGCCGTTGCATTGCCTTCACTGCCCGATGTCACTTTGATATAGCCACCGTTCATCTCCAACTGCCCTTCGAAGATGCCCGTATTGGGACTATGGCCGATGGCAATGAATAGCCCCGGCGCGTGAATCTCTTTCGTGCTGCCATCCTTGGTGGACTTGACTCTTACGCCGGTCACGCCGGTGTTATCCCCTAACACCTCCTCGACTTCGTAGAACCACTCCAGGGCAATTTTACCCGCCTCGGCTTTCTCAAAGAGCTTGTCTTGCAGGATTTTTTCCGCGCGCAGGGTATCGCGGCGATGCACCAGCGTGACCTTGGAAGCGATGTTAGACAAGTAGAGTGCTTCTTCGACCGCCGTATTGCCCCCTCCAACGACGACGACCTCTTGATTGCGGTAGAAAAAACCATCGCACGTCGCACAGGCCGACACGCCCTGCCCCATGAACTGTTGCTCGGTGGGTAAGCCCAGATAGCGTGCACTGGCACCGGTGGCGATGATCAGCGCATCACAGGTATAGGTGCCACTATCGCCTTTTAGGGTATAAGGTTTTTCAGCTAAGCTGACTTCATTGATATGATCGAACAGCACCTCGGTGTTGAAACGCTCGGCATGCTGCTTCATGCGCTCCATCAACGCCGGCCCCTGGACACCGTCGGCATCACCAGGCCAGTTATCCACGTCGGTCGTGGTGGTCAATTGGCCACCTGCCTGCATCCCGGTAATGAGCAGGGGCTTGAGGTTGGCACGCGCGGCATACACCGCCGCAGTGTAGCCTGCTGGGCCAGACCCAAGAATAATCAAACGTTCATGACGTGTTTCCATGACACCACCTTTGTCACAATTGAGCAGATAACGTTGCAAGAGAGTCTGCCTGAAATGGCGTCAAGTACAAGCGATTACAAGGGCTCGCCTACGCTATTAGGCGAAGACGGCTTGAAAGCGCACCGTGAAACACCCATGTCTGATTAATCAGCCATACTGATATTACGTCAGTCGTCGTTAAACCCCACGATGAGACCGCCATAGCCAACATCGCCATACCCAGATAAACAGTGACCGTCGCGCAACGCCAAGCAATCAGAGGAGAATGGAATGAGCAAGATACCCAACACGCTTCATACCTTGACGGCAGGAAGCCAAGAGTATCACTACTACAGCCTGCCCACGGCGGCTGAGACGCTAGGCAATATCGACCGACTGCCCAAGACGCTCAAAATCCTGCTCGAAAATCAGCTGCGTTTTGCAGACGATGAGAGCGTCGAGCGGGACGATATGCAGGCGCTGGTGGACTGGCAAAAAGAGGGCAAATCCAGCCGTGAAATTGGCTACCGGCCGGCGCGGGTATTGATGCAAGACTTTACCGGTGTGCCTGGCGTGGTCGACCTCGCCTCCATGCGCGCGGCGGTGGAAAAGCTGGGCGAAGACCCTGCCCGCATCAACCCACTCTCTCCAGTGGACTTGGTGATCGACCACTCGGTGATGGTCGATAAGTTCGGTCATCCGACGGCGTTCCAGGAAAACGTCGATATCGAGATGCAGCGAAACGGCGAGCGCTACGAATTCCTACGTTGGGGCCAGAAAGCCTTCGACAACTTCAGCGTCGTGCCACCCGGCACCGGGATTTGCCACCAAGTGAACCTGGAGTACCTAGGCCGCACGGTGTGGACCAAAGAGGAAGATGGCAAGACCGTTGCCTACCCCGACACGCTCGTAGGAACCGACTCTCACACCACCATGATCAACGGCCTGGGTGTGCTGGGCTGGGGGGTGGGCGGCATCGAAGCCGAGGCCGCCATGCTGGGCCAACCGGTCTCCATGCTCATTCCGGAAGTGATTGGCTTCAAACTGACCGGCAAACTGCGGGAAGGTATTACTGCCACGGACCTCGTTCTCACCGTGACTGAAATGCTGCGCAAGAAAGGCGTGGTCGGTAAATTCGTCGAATTTTATGGCGACGGCTTAAAAGACCTGCCGCTAGCGGACCGCGCCACCATTGCCAATATGGCCCCTGAATATGGCGCCACCTGTGGCTTCTTCCCGGTGGATGACGAAACGCTCAACTACCTGCGCCTAACCGGCCGTGAAGATAGCCAGATTGCCCTGGTCGAGGCTTACAGCAAGGCCCAGGGCCTGTGGCGTGAGCCGGGCGATGAGCCGATTTTCACGGACACGCTCAGCCTGGACATGAACGAGGTAGAGGCCAGCCTAGCGGGCCCCAAACGCCCGCAGGACCGTGTTGCACTCAAAGATATGGTCAGTGCGTTTGGCAAGGTCATGGAAGAAGACGGCAAGGCGCTGCCCAGCACCGAAAAGGGCAAACTAGCCTCTGAAGGCGGCCAGACCGCCGTGGGCATCGACCGCAGCTACGAACACGACTTCAAACACAGTGATAGCCAGACCGTCACGATGGGCGAGCAGGACTTCAGCCTGGACCCTGGTGCCGTGGTCATTGCGGCGATTACGTCGTGCACGAACACCTCGAACCCCAGCGTGATGATGGCAGCAGGCTTGTTGGCGCGTAACGCCCGTGAGAAGGGCTTGACCACCAAACCTTGGGTGAAAACATCGCTCGCGCCCGGCTCCAAAGTCGTCACCGACTATCTCGCCGCGGCCAGCCTCGACGATGACCTGGATGCGCTGGGCTTCAACCTCGTGGGCTACGGCTGTACCACCTGTATCGGCAACTCAGGCCCCCTGCCAGAAGAGATCGAAAAAGCCATCAACAATGGCGACCTCACCGTGGCATCGGTGCTGTCGGGCAACCGCAACTTCGAAGGCCGCGTTCATCCCCTGGTCAAAACCAACTGGCTGGCATCGCCGCCCCTGGTCGTTGCCTATGCACTGGCGGGCAACGTGCAGTGCAACTTGACCACCGACCCGCTCGGCCAGGATAGCGACGGCAACCCGGTGTATCTTAAAGACATCTGGCCTTCGCAGGCCGATATCGCCAGCGCCGTCGAGAAGGTGAACACCGAGATGTTCCGCAAGGAGTACGGTGCCGTCTTCGAAGGCGATGAGACGTGGAAAGCCATCAAAGTGCCGGAGGGTAAGGTATACGAGTGGCCGGAATCGACCTATATTCAGCACCCGCCCTTCTTTGAAGGCATGCAGCGGGAGCCAGACGCCATCGAGGACGTGAAGAACGCCCGCATACTGGCGATACTGGGTGACTCCGTCACCACCGACCATATCTCGCCTGCTGGCTCTATCAAGCCGGATAGCCCCGCCGGGCGCTACCTGCAAGAGCACGGCGTGAAGCCGATCGACTTCAACTCCTACGGCTCGCGCCGGGGCAACCATGAAGTCATGATGCGCGGCACCTTCGCCAACGTGCGGATCAAAAACGAAATGCTCGACGGCGTGGTAGGCGGCGAAACGCGCCATGTGCCGAGTGGTGAACAGATGGCCATCTACGATGCCGCCATGAAATACAAAGAGGAAGGCACGCCGTTAGTGGTCATTGCCGGTAAAGAGTATGGCACCGGCTCCTCGCGTGACTGGGCAGCCAAAGGCACCCGACTGCTGGGCGTGCGTGCTGTGATCGCCGAGTCCTTCGAACGCATTCACCGCTCTAACCTGATCGGCATGGGCGTGGTACCGCTGCAATTCCCGGAAGGCGAAAGCCGTGAGAGCCTGGGATTAACGGGGGATGAAGAGATCTCGATTGCGGGGTTGAGCGATTTGAGCCCCGGCGGTAACGTTCAGGTCGTGATTA
This sequence comes from Halomonas sp. MMH1-48, assembly GCF_022348105.1. Lineage (NCBI taxonomy): Bacteria > Pseudomonadati > Pseudomonadota > Gammaproteobacteria > Oceanospirillales > Halomonadaceae > Halomonas > Halomonas sp. MMH1-48. The sequence goes on along the minus strand of NZ_JAKRFL010000024.1, from coordinate 19,314 downwards.
AAAATAGTGACGGCGAACGTACCGTTGATGCCAAGTGCCGAATTGATACCGTCAATGAGCTGGCGTACTACCGTCACGGTGGTATCCTTCACTACGTGCTGCGCAAGATGATCGGCGCAGCCTAAAGGTACGACCTACCAATGCTTGCATCGCCCCCACCTCGGTGGGGGCTTTTTTTTGCTCGGGTGCCGAGATTAGAAGGCGCGGCGGCGATAGAAACGATACTCCGGCGACCAGCACGCAGACTCGATACGCTCGCGCAGCGCGGTACCGCTGGTTTTCAACGCGACACCGTTTTGCTGCGCCTGTGCCGCCACCTCAAAGGCTATCGATTTGCTAATGTCACGGATGCGCGACAGCGGCGGCAGCAGCGCGCCTTTACCCTCTTTCACGAGCGGTGCTTCACGCGCCAGCGCCCTTGAGGCGCTCATCAGCATCTCATCGGTGACCCGGTTGGCGTTCGCGGCAATCACACCCAAGCCAATGCCGGGGAAGATATAAGCATTGTTGCACTGGGCAATCGGATAGGTGCGGCCGTTATACACTACGGGGGCAAACGGGCTACCGGTCGCGACTAACGCTTGGCCATCGGTCCAACGAATCACGTCTTCTGGTACCGCTTCAGCCTGCGAGGTGGGGTTGGAGAGCGGCATGATGACCGGATGCTCGCAGCCTGCGTGCATGGTCCGAACGACTTGTTCGGTGAAGATACCGCGCTGACCGCAGACACCAATCAGAATCGTTGGCTTGATGTTGGCAATGGTCTCTTCAAGCCCTTGGCCATTCCACTCTGCGACCAGGGCAGGGTCATGAGCTAAGCGACGCTGAAAATCCCGCTGCCACGACTGATCCGTGGTCATGAGCCCTTCACGGTCGACGATGAAGATACGTGCCCGTGCTTCGGCTTCGGTCAGACCTTCGGCTTCCATGGCCACGACCACCTGCTCGGCAATACCACAGCCAGCAGAGCCGCCGCCCACGAAAACCACACGCTGCTGGGCAATCGTCTCTTCACGGGCTTGGCAAGCCGCCATGAGCGTACCGACCACCACAGACGCCGTACCCTGCACATCATCGTTAAAGCAGCACAGTTCGTTACGATAGCGCTCTAGCAGCGGTACGGCGTTAGCCTGAGCGAAGTCCTCAAACTGCAGTAGCACGTTCGGCCAGCGACGCTTCACGGCACAAATGAATTCCGCCATGAAGGCATCGTACTCTTCCTGACTCACCCGCTCATGACGCCAGCCCATGTACATCGGGTCATCCAGCAGCGCCTTATTGTTCGTTCCTACATCGATCATGATGGGCAGCGTATAGGCCGGACTAATCCCGCCACAGGCGGTGTAGAGCGCGAGCTTCCCAATCGGAATACCCATGCCGCCGATGCCCTGGTCCCCCAGGCCCAAAATACGCTCGCCATCGGTGACGACGATCACTTTGACGTTATCTTTGGTAGCACTGCGCAGAATGTCATCCATATGCTCGCGATCGGGGTAGCTAATGAATAGCCCCCGGTGATTGCGATAAATATTGGAAAACTCCTGACACGCCTGCCCCACCGTCGGCGTATAGATAATCGGCAGCATTTCCTCCAGGTGCTCTGACACCAGCCGGAAATAGAGCGTTTCGTTATCGTCTTGAATGGCGCGTAGATGGATATGGCGTTCGAGATCGCTATGGCACTGCTGGTACTGACGGTACACACGCTCCAGTTGGTCGTCGATGGTTTCGACTTTTTGGGGTAGTAGCCCTATCAAGTTAAACGCCAACCGCTCCTCTTGAGTAAACGCGCTGCCTTTGTTCAATAGCGGCATTTCAAGTAAAGAAGGACCGGCGTAAGGAATGTATAAGGGGCGTTTACTCGTCGTAGACATAGGCACTCTCTTTTTATGTCAATTGCTGTTGCAATGCAGCAACGCTGGGCGTTGGCGGCGTTTGAGCGTAATGTAACATGCTAGTACGACAAAGGTGGAAGAGACATAAATAAAGGGCATAAAAAAAACGCCTCAGTATTGCCGAGACGTTTTCTAGACGCCACTAATGTCATTCTTCTAACAGCTTTTGGCGACGGGTCGACGTCCCGATTCCCCATCAAAGAAGAACGGGCGCAGCTTAACACCCACCATATTCCCGGCGAACGCCGCCACCATCCATACCCAGCCGTGGAGGCTGCCAGAGGCAATACCGCTGAAGTAAGCGCCGATGTTACAGCCAAAGGCCAAGCGGGCGCCGTAACCCAGCATGATTCCACCGATCACCGCGGCCAGTACCGATTTCAGTGGAATGCAGAAGTTGGGTGCAAAACGCCCTGCCAAGCTCGCGGCGGCCAAGGCGCCAAGCATAATGCCGACGTTCATCACCGTGGTAATGTCGCTCCATACGCTGGCTTCCAGCGCGGCGGCATTGCCAGGCGATTGCCAATAGCCCCACTGGCTCACATCGCCAGCGACTAGCTCAAAGCTCTTGGCGCCCCATAGCGCAAACGCGGAGGTGATCCCCCACGGACGCCCCGCCAATGCCAGCGTGGCAAAATTCAGCAGTGCCAGCGCCACCGCGCCGGCTACCAGCGGCCAAGGACCCGACAACCAACGCTCACTACCCGGTTTATCCACTACCGGTGCCTGCTCCAAATGGCCATGGCGGCGCTTTTCCATCATCATTGTGAACGCAGCAATCGCGGCAAACAGCACCAAGCTAATGCCGATGCCTCCCCCTACACCAGCGACATTGACCAGCGATACCGGTTGGAAAGCAGGCAGGCTTTGCCACCACGCAAAGTGAGCGGTGCCAATCACCGAGCCGACAATGAAGAACACCAGGGTAATCAGCATGCGCGCGTTACCACCGCCTGCGGTGAAGAGCGTGCCAGAGGCACAGCCGCCGCCTAGCTGCATACCTACCCCGAACAGAAAGGCACCGACCAGCACTGACAGACCAATGGGGGCAACGAAGCCACTCACCTCGGTACCAAACAGGCTGCCCGCGCCGAGCGCCGGTAAGAACAGCACCACCGCAATCGCCAGCATGATCATTTGCGCCCGCAGCCCACGACCACGGCGTTCGGTAATGAAGACCCGCCACGCGGCCGTAAAACCAAACGCCGCATGGTAAAGCACCATGCCCAGCAGCCCGCCCACGATCATCAGCAAGCCGATATTAGCGCTGAACACCACGCCAATGACCAGCGAACTCAGCACAATGGCCGCCGTCGCTAAAAGAGGCACGCGATAATCGATCGGTGCCGACGTTGAGGTCGTTGCCATAATTCACCTATAAGTAACGCCAAAAGCGCCTGCAATAGCGAGGCGCTTGGCTAATTTTGAGCATAAATTATTGAACTATCGCTTTTGAGCAATAGTACTTATACAGTAATTATCATCCTAGCGCTGGCCGTAGAATGCTGAAAATTCTTAATTGGGCAGAACTTATGCTTTTAAAGAATATTAAACGAACCGCCCCAAGCCAACCGCAGAACGTAACCGGTCCATCGTGACCGTCGCCTCTTCTCTGGCACGCTCGGCGCCTTTTTGAAGTACGGCTTCGATATGTCCGGGATCTTCCATCAATGCATTATAGCGCTCCCTTGGCTCGCTGAGATGCGCGTTGAGGTAATCGAACACTCGGTCTTTCGCCTCCCCCCAGCCAATGCCTTCAGCGTATTGCTCGCGCATATTCGCCGTCTCAGCATCGCTGGCGAAAGCAGCGTAAATCTGGAACAGCGTGCAGGTATCAGGATCTTTCGGCTCACCCGGCTCGAGCGAGTTGGTTTTGATTTTTCGCACCAGCTTTTGCAGCTTTTTTTCGCTAACGAACAGCGGGATCGTATTGTTGTAGCTCTTGGACATTTTGCGACCATCCAAGCCCTTCAATACCTCGGCCTTTTCGCTCACCACCGCTTCTGGCTGAGTGAAGTACTGACCTTTGAAAAGGTGATTGAAGCGACCCGCGATGTCTCTCGCCATTTCAATGTGCTGAATCTGATCGCGCCCTACCGGCACCTTGTTGGCGTTGAACATCAGTATGTCGGCGGCCATCAGCACCGGGTAGCCAAACAGCCCCATGGTGATCCCTTTATCGGGGTCTTGGTCGCCCGCTTCTTCGTTCTCGGCCACGGCGGCCTTATACGCGTGAGCACGGTTCATCAACCCTTTCGCGCAGACACAGGAGAGCATCCACATCAGCTCAGGAATCTCATGGATATCCGACTGACGGTAGAAAATGGCGTTGTCGGTATCCAGACCCAGCGCCAGCCACGTGGCCGCAATCTCTAAACGCGACGCTTGCACACGCTTGGGCTCTTGGCACTTGATCAGCGCGTGATAGTCAGCGAGAAAATAGAACGACTGCACGCTCGGGTCTTGGCTTGCTTCGATGGCAGGCTTGATAGCGCCCACGTAGTTACCAAGGTGCGGCGTTCCGGTCGTGGTAATCCCGGTCAGCACGCGGGTTTTGGCTGTCTGACTCATGATCTGAATCCAACTGAATGAAGGTCAAAAACGATACGCTATTGTACGCTTATTGCCAAACCACCGCTGCCTCTGCTCCTACTTCATGAGGGTTTTCGCGGCGAATGAGCAGCGGCGCACTTTGTGCGATCACCGCCCCGCTCCCTTCGAAGGTGGCTCCCATGGCCATGACCCATCGCTCGCTATGGTAAATGACCGGCATATAGAAACAGCTGTGCTGGGGACAGTGATGCGATGTCGATACTTTGGCGTGCGTGCCATACTCCTCAAAACGTGCCGTCTCGGGCGCATCTAGCAGTGGAGCGCCCTGCCAATCGAGTTCCTCCCAACGGGCCAAGGCTTCTGACGCCGCCGTTTCAGATCGCATTTGCGCTTGTATCGATGCACGAAAGTTACCTGCCAAGCGCTCGTCGATCAGTGCCGTTTGCATACTGACGAGCGCCATGACCAACGCGCTGGCCAGCAGTACCATGACGATGACCAAAGCCGCGCCCTGCTGTTGCTTCACTCCGCTCTTCTCCATGGTTATTCCCCTTGGGGTGCTAGTAGACTGGCACGGTGCGTTACATGAAAACGCAATTCGCTGCCGCCGGGGCCTAATGGCAATGACACGAGGCTATCGGCGCCGTCAGCCGTTTGGCTTCCCAACGGTACATCGCGTTCGCACGTACTCGTCGAGGGGGTGGCAAAATTGACCATGGGTTGAGCGCGCGACATGTCTTGCAACGTACAGCGGCACTCTTTGGCGACGCTCTGGCAACGTAAATGATAAAACGCCTGCCCCGACGCATCATAAGGCCCCTGCCGTCGCAGGGTTTGTGTCATCGTCGTCACTGCAAAAATCAGTGCTTCCTGCTGGCGACTCAGCATATCGACATGGCGATGGGTTTTCAGCGTGCCTAGAAATAGCTGCCCTGCCCCTAATACGATGACTAGCCCTATCGCCATCGCTACCATGACTTCCGTTAGGGTAAAACCGCGCTGCCTTTCCTTTAGCACAGAGACTCCTTGACCCTTACTTCAAAGCGGTAATAAGAACCGATACTCCATTCTGCCCCCGTTCTCATCCTGGGGCGTATCGAGTTGCACCGTGACATCGAACTGGCAGCCCGACCGGGCAATCCCACTTTGGCCCGGATTCACGCTATGTCGTAGAGGAGCCCCCTTCGCCAGAAACCAGGCGTCACGCCACGCGTTTTCAATCGAGGCGACCGGTACGTCTTGGCACGCTTCTATATGAGAGATGGCGGCCCACACACGCTCTTGCGCGTCCAATGCAGCCACGGAGGCCAGCGACCGTTGATAACCACTGTGAGCGCTTTGCATCGATTTCAGCTGCATTGCAGCCACACTGAGCACTCCCACTGACAAAATGACGAGCGCGACCAGCGCTTCCACCATAGAGAGTCCTCGCTGGCGCGTCTGCATTACCAACAGACTACCGGCGTGCGCTCGCCGCGCGCATTGAGTTGAATATCGCCATGACAGCCATCGGCCTGAGGGGTGGTCGCAGTGAGAAGAAAACCGCCGTCTCTCTCCCCCCCTGCCGCGACAGAAAGGGTGTAGTTGCCATCAGGCGACGTCGTGGTGATGGCACAGCCGGTGTAGTTGTATTGACGAGAGTAGCAGCGCTCCATTTCAGAAGCGGCTTGCAGCAGCCCCGCATGCGCATCAGTGCGAAGCGAGCGTTCTACATAGCGTGTGTAACTGGGATAGGCGATACCTGCGACGATGCCAATGATGGCCACGGCAATCAGCATTTCGATGAGGGTAAAACCTTGCTGGTGAGTCTCCTGCTCGCCAGCAAGGGAAAATGAAGGGCTAGGCACCGAGTCAGCTCCTGTATCGGTTAAACCATACTTCGAGTATGTCGGAAACCGATACGCTTTGCATCACTCGCTGACGTCTATTCACTCACGCAAGTTCACCGATGAGCGCTTCAGCACACTCATCTTGTAAAGCGCGTTACTCGCTGACGATCACTCGTTCACGCAGCTCTCTTGGCATCGAGAACGTAATCGTCTCTTCACGCCCCTGCAGTTCGACAGGGGCTTCCGCGCCCAGTGTCTGCAACTTATCAATGACGCCTTTGACGAGCACTTCAGGGGCGCTCGCCCCGGCAGTGACGCCAATACGCTTGACGCCATCGAGCCAAGTCGCATCAATTTGCTCAGCGTTATCGATCAAATAGGCAGGAGTGCCCATTCGCTCGGAAAGCTCACGCAGCCGGTTGGAATTCGAACTGTTGGGGCTGCCGACCACCAAGACTAGGTCGCTATCCGCCGCCAACTCACGCACCGCGTCCTGACGGTTTTGGGTGGCGTAGCAGATATCGTCCTTACGCGGCCCCTGGATGTCGGGAAATTTTTCCCGTAGCGCGTCAATCACCTTGGCGGTGTCGTCCATGGAGAGTGTGGTTTGCGTCACGAACGCCAGTGCCGAGGGGTCGTTCACGACTAAGCTGGCCACATCCTGCTCGTCTTCGACCAAGTAAATCTTGCCGCCATGGGAGGTGTCGTAGCGCCCCATGGTGCCTTCGACTTCCGGGTGGCCTTCATGGCCAATCAAAATGCACTCCTGGCCGCGCTTGGCGTAGCGCAGCACTTCCATATGCACTTTGGTGACCAGCGGGCAGGTGGCATCGAACACCTTTAGGCCACGCTGCTCTGCGTCTTGCTGCACCGCGCGGGAAACGCCGTGGGCGGAGAAGATGACGATCACATCGTCGGGCACTTCGTGAAGCTCTTCCACGAAGACCGCGCCGCGTTCACGTAAGGTTTCCACCACGAAGCGGTTGTGCACCACCTCATGACGCACGTAAATCGGCGGACCGAAGACATCCAGCGCACGGTTGACGATATCGATCGCGCGGTCGACGCCCGCACAAAACCCGCGCGGGTTGGCTAGCTTGATCTGTACGGGCTGAGATGACTCTGATGACTGCATAAAAGCGCCTTGATGCAACCTGCATCGCTCAGGAAATTAGTGTTTGGTGATCGGCGTGACGTCGAGCACTTCGACATCGAATGTCAATGTACGCCCCGCCAGCGGATGGTTGAAGTCGACCTCGACGCGGTCACCATCAATGGCTTTGACCACGCCAGGCAATTCCGTTCCCGCTTTGTCGGCAAACGACATCACCATGCCGATCTCAGGCGATTCGTCACCAAAGTCTTCCCGCTTCAGCGTTTGAATGTTCTGCGGATTGTGTTGGCCAAACGCATGCTCTGGCGTGATATCGAACGAGCCGTTCTGGCCTGCGGCCATGCCTTTGATGGGATGCTCGAAGCCGGGCGGCAGATTGCCATCGCCAAATTGGAACGTCGCTGGCGCTTTCTCTTTGGTGGAATCGACGACCGTGCCATCTTCCAGCTTCAGGGTAAAATGCAGGGTGATTTCCATCCCATCGTCAATTAGGTAGTCCATGGTGCCTCACTCATTGATGTTAAGAAGAGGATGACTGCGCGGCTTTCTTACGCCGACGCTCACCCATGACCGACTCCCAAATCAAGCCCACGGCCCCTAGGGTAATGCCGATATCCGCCACGTTAAAGGCAGGGTAGTACCAGCCCGCCGCATGGAAGGAGAGAAAATCCACCACATAGCCGTGGATCAAGCGGTCGTACAAATTGCCCAACGCGCCTCCGATGATCAGCGGCAGCGCGATGGCCAACAGCGTCTCATCGGCGCGCACCCGAGATAGCCACACGGTGAGACCGATACTGGCACCGATGGCAATCGCCGCAAAGAACCAGCGCTGCCAGCCGGGATGCTCGGCTAAAAAGCTAAACGCCGCCCCCGTATTATGCAGCAACGTGAGGTTGAAAAATGGCAGCACCTCGACCGGCTGAGCATAGTTCAGGAAATGGCTAGCGGCGTACTTGGTGGCCAAGTCCACTACGATGATCGCGACGGCGAGCCACAACCAGCGCAGCGGCCGCCGCATGGGCGGCCGCTGGGAGTGTAGATCGTTCGCTGAAGAGGCGTTAGGCATAATGACGAATCTCACCGCTACCGTCGGGTAAATTACTCACGCAGCGGCCGCACAGGTCAGGATGCTCGGCAATGCTGCCTACGTCCGCCCGATGATGCCAGCAGCGCTCACACTTGGCGTGCTCACTGGCACTCACCGCGACCTTCAGACCAGCAAGCTCGGTGCTTTCGGCATGGGCGGCCTTTGCGAGCGGCGCTAAATGCACTTCACTAGTGAGCATCACGAAGCGCAACTCGTCGCCAAGCTTGGTTAACGTTGCGTGCAGCTCCTCATTGACGAACAGCGTCACGTCGGCCGCCAGGCTGCCCTTGATCACTTTGGCATTACGCGCGTCTTCCAGGCACTTGTTCACCGAGTGCTTCACTTCCAGCACCTGCTCCCAGAACGCCCGGCCCATTTCGGCACCCTCGTCCAGCGTGGAGAGGCCAGTGTAGTAGGTCTCCAGCAGCACGCTATCGCCACGCTCGCCGGGGATATGCTCGAAAATCTCTTCGGCGGTAAAGGACAGAATCGGCGCCACCCAGCGACTCAGCGCTTCCACCACGTGATAGAGCGCGGTTTGCGCGCTGCGGCGGGCCAGCGAGTCGGTTTGGGTGGTGTACTGGCGATCCTTGATCACGTCCAGGTAGAAGCCGCCTAGCTCCCGGGCGCAAAAGCCGTGCACCTGCTGATACACATCCAGGAAGCGGTACTCCTCATAGGCGGTTTCGATGCGGCCTTGAAGCTGTGCGGCACGGTCCACCACCCACTGGTCCAGCGCCAGCATATCGCCAAACGCGACTTGATCCCGCGTGGGATCGAACCCGTTCAAGTTGGACAGCAGGAAGCGGGCAGTGTTACGGATACGGCGATAGACATCGGCGGTGCGCTTGAGGATTTCATCCGAAACGGCCATTTCACCGGAGTAGTCGGTCGACGCTACCCATAGGCGCAAGATATCGGCCCCCAGCTTATCCATCACGCTTTGCGGCGCGACCACGTTACCAATGGATTTGGACATCTTGCGGCCCTGGGCATCCACCGTGAAGCCGTGGGTCAGCAGCTGGCGATACGGGGCATGACCATCGATCGCTGCACCGGTGAGCAGCGACGAGTGGAACCAACCGCGGTGCTGGTCGCTACCTTCCAGGTATAAATCTGCCCGCGGGCCGCTTTCATGACCGTGGGGGTGCGAGCCGCGCAGCACATGACGGTGGGTAGTGCCCGAGTCGAACCATACGTCCAGCGTGTCGGTGACTTTCTCGTAATCCGACGCCTCTGCGCCGAGCAGCTCGGCGGGGTCGAGCTTGAACCATGCCTCGATGCCCTGCTGTTCCACGCGTTTGGCGGCTTCTTCCATCAGCGACACGGTGTTCGGGTGTAGCTCACCGGTTTGCTTATGCAGGAAGAACGGAATCGGCACGCCCCAGTTACGCTGGCGAGAGATACACCAATCTGGGCGGTTGGCGATCATGCTGTGCAGGCGCGCCTGACCCCAGGCCGGGGTAAACTCGGTGGCCTCGATACCGGCCAGCGCGCGCTCGCGCAGAGTCTTGCCATCTTTGCCTTTGATATCCATGCCAACGAACCACTGGGCCGTGGCGCGGTAGATCACCGGCGTTTTGTGGCGCCAGCAATGCATGTAGCTGTGGGTGATCGGCGTATGGGCCATCAGCGCGTTCACGTCACGCAGCTTCTCGATGATGTTCGGGTTGGCTTTCCAGATCATCTGGCCGCCGAAGAACGGGAGGTCATCGGCGTAAACGCCGTTGCCCTGTACCGGATTCAGCATGTCATCAAAGCTCATGCCATGCTCACGGCAGGTGACGAAGTCATCCATACCGTAAGAAGGGGCAGAGTGAACGATACCGGTACTGCCGACTTCAGACTCGACGTAATCCGCCAGATAGACCGGCGATAGACGGTCGTAGAACGGGTGGCGGAAGTTGATCAGGTCCAGGTGTTTGCCCTGAGTCGTCGCGACCACCTCGCCTTTTAAACCAAAGCGCTCTAGGCAGCTCTCGACCAGCTCCTCGGCCAGCAGCAGCAGGCGCTCACCGGTGTCGACCAGCGCGTAGGTGAAGTCGGGGTGAACGTTCAGCGCCTGGTTGGCGGGAATGGTCCAAGGCGTAGTGGTCCAGATGACCACCGCCGCAGGCTTGGCCAGCTCGCTCAGACCGAACGCCGCCGCCAGCTTGTCGGCGTCTTCCACGGGGAAGGCCACGTCGATGGCCTCGGACTTCTTGTCAGCGTACTCGACCTCCGCCTCGGCCAGCGCCGAGCCGCAGTCGAAACACCAGTTCACCGGTTTCAAACCTTTGAAAACGTAGCCCGCGTCGACCATGTCGGCCAGCGCTCGGATTTCACCCGCTTCATTGGCGTAATCCATGGAGCGATAAGGGTGGTTCCAGTCGCCAATGATGCCCAGGCGCACGAAATCCACCAGCTGGGTTTCGATTTGGGCACCGGCGTACTCCCGGCAAAGCTCGCGGGCTTTATCGGCAGCCAGGTGCTTGCCATGGGTGGTTTCCACCTTGTGCTCGATGGGCAGGCCGTGGCAGTCCCAGCCGGGCACGTAGGGCGCATCGAAGCCCGCCAGGTTTTTGGACTTGACGATGATGTCCTTGAGAATCTTATTAACGGCGTGACCGATATGGATACTGCCATTGGCGTAGGGAGGGCCATCGTGCAGTACGAACAGCGGCGCACCCGCACGGGCGTCGCGCAGGCGCTGGTACAGGTTCATGTCCTGCCACTGGGAAACGCGCCCTGGCTCCTGCTTCGGCAGCATGCCGCGCATGGGAAAGTCGGTTTCTGGCAAGTTTAGCGTATGCTTATAATCCATAGTCCGGTCAGCCGTCGTTTGTATCGGCGGCGTCATCCGCCGAAGTGAAATCAGAAGAAGCGGTCTCACGCCCAAGCGGGGCCGAGGCCAGCGGAAGAGAGAGTGCAATGCCAGTCTCCACGGCCGCAAAGTAACGGCGCGCCCTGGCTTGGTCATGGTGAATCTGTGTTTTCAGTGCCTCGAAATCGTCAAACTTCACTTCCCCCCGTAGCCGTGCGCAGGGGTAAACCGTCAGCCGCTGGCCGTACAAATCGCCCGTAAACGCCAACAGGTGCACTTCCAGCGTGGGGCGTTTGGCTCCCACCGTGGGCCGAAAGCCGACGTTCGCCACGGCGGGATAGCGCTCACCGCTGGCAAGCTCGGCCACGACCGCAAACACGCCACGCAGCGTCAGCGGCTGGGGCAGCAGCGGTAGGTTCGCGGTTGGCACGCCAATGGTGCGCCCCAGTTGCTGGTCGCGCACCACGCGGCCATGCAGCGAGTAGGGCCGGCCCAACAAACGGGCAGCTACGTCGAAGTTGCCGCTGGCCAGCAGGGTGCGCACACGGGTGCTCGACACGCGCTCGTCATCGACCTTGAAGGTGCGGGTGTGCTCGACGCCAAAACCGTGGGTACGCCCGACCGCTTCCAACAGGCTGAAGTCCCCCTTTCGGTCGCAGCCAAATCGAAAGTCGTCCCCCACCACCAAGTGCTTGACACCCAACCCCTCGATGAGCACTTGATCGATGAATTCACGGCCGGTCAGGCTACGCAGCGCATCGTTGAACGGCAGACAGAGCACCTGCTCGGCACCGTGGTCGCGTAGCAGACGCACCTTTTCGCGTAGCCGTGTCAGGCGAGGCGGCGCTTGATCACCGGCAAAAAACTCGCGGGGCTGAGGCTCGAACACCACCACGGTCAGCGGAACGCCCAGGCGCGCAGCGTGCTCACGGCACTGCTGCAGGATCGCCTGATGCCCCCGGTGCACCCCATCGAAATTACCAATGGTCGCCACGCAGCCACGATGGGACGCTGTCAGATTGTGCAGACCTCGAATGACGTGCATGGCACCCCTGTTTTAAAAGCGTTAGTTTTTAAAAACGTTAGGTTTTAAAAGCGCTGGCCGTGATCAAAGCATTTGATTATAACGAACACGCAGGCCAGGTGCAGGAGTAGATCATCCCCCCCAACGCCTAACTTAACCGTTCATTCTAAAGTGGCGCAGCCGCAGGCCAAGCGCCGTTAACCAGATGAAGTAGAGCCCGCCGCCCAACACGATCAAGGCCGCCACCCACCCCACGCGCTGCCATAGACCGAAGTCGAGCCATGCCTGCCAGTCAGGCGAGACGACCAGGAGCGCGAGACTCATGAGTACGCTGCCACCGATCAACTGTACGCCAAACCGCCCCCAGCCCGGCTGGAACACCAACACCTGCTGGCGATAGAGCAAGTACCCCAGCAGCCCTGCATTCAAAAACGCCGAGAGCGCCGTCGCCAGCGCCAAACCCGCGTGGGCCAGCGGCCAAATCAGCACCAGGTTGAAGACCATGTTCGCAACCATGGCGATAATGCCTACTTTGACTGGCGTTTTGGTGTCTTGGCGAGCAAAGAAACCCGGCGCGAGCACCTTGATCAGCATAAAGGCCACTAAACCGAAGGCGTAGGCACGCAGGCTCATGGCCGCCATCTGAATATCGTTATCGGTCATCGCCCCGTAGTGAAACAGGGTAATCAAAAACGGCTCGGCCAGTACCGCCAGCGCCAATGCCGCCGGCACGCCCAGCAGCAGCACCACGCGAAGCCCCCAGTCCAGCATGGCGGAAAAGTGCTCGGTGGACTGCTCCGCGTGCCGCTTGGAAAGCGCAGGCAAGATAATGGTGCCAATCGCCACCCCAAACACGCCAAGCGGTAGCTCTACCAACCGATCCGAGTAGTAGAGCCACGAAACGCTCCCCGCCGCCAACAGCGATGCCAGCACCGTATCCAACAGCAAATTGATCTGCGACACCGATACGCCAAACAGCGCCGGGGCCATCAGTTTTAAAATACGCTTGACGCCGTCATGGGCAAAGTTGGGCCACGGCGTGGGCAAAAGTCCTAAACGCAGCAAAAACGGCACCTGAAACGCAAGCTGAGCCGCCCCTGCAATCAGCACGCCCCACGCCAGCGCCATGGCGGGCTCTTCCATCAGGGGCATCAAAAACAGCGCCGCACCGATCAACGACAAGTTCAGCAGTACTGGGGTAAATGCGGGCACTGCAAAGCGGTTCCAAGTGTTCAGCACGCTGCCTGAGAACGCGGTGAGCGAAATGAGCAGCAAATACGGAAACGTCAGCCGCAGCATATCGGCGGTCATCGCGAGTTTGTCAGGGTCGCGACCAAAGCCAGGGGCAAACAGCCACACCAGCCAGGGCGCGCCCAGCATCGCCAGCGCCGTGATCAGCGCTAGCAGTGCCGTCAGGCTGCCCGCCACCGCGTTCAAAAGCTCACGGATCTCCTGCTTGGTGCGCTGAGAAGAGTACTCCGAGAGCACCGGTACGAAGGCTTGATTGAATGCGCCCTCAGCAAAGAGACGGCGTAGGAAATTGGGAATCTTGAACGCCACGAAGAACGCATCGGAGCCATTGCCCGCCCCGAGGAACGTCGCTACGACCACATCGCGTACCAACCCCATCACCCGGGAGAGCATGGTCATGGCGCTGACCACCAATCCAGAACGCATCAGTCCTCGGCGGGGTGGCGGCATATTGGCATGCGGTGATGTATTGGCGCTCATCAAGTACTTTCCTACAGGCGACTAGAGGCTAAATAGAGACTCGTACATCGCCTGCGAGGCGACGTTCAGGCACAAAAAAACCGGCCGCAGCCGGTTTTTTTATGGCGCCTGCCGGCTTACGCCGCCAGAGCCTTAATGCGCTTGTTCAAGCGGCTTTTCAGACGTGCAGCTTTCTTCTTGGAAAGAACGTCTTTGTCAGCAATACGGTCAACGACCGGCTGCATTGCCTTGAACTCTTCCATCGCTTTGCCATGGTCGCCGGTGTTGATCGCTTTGATCACACGCTTGATGTAGGTGCGGACCATGCTGCGCTGGCTGGCTTTCAGGACGCGACGAGTCTCGGCCTGGCGGGCGCGCTTGCGTGCTTGCTTGCTGTTCGCCACAGGTATCTCCTTGGAGAATAAGGGCTGCCTATCAACGGCAACGAATTTACTATGTGTTTGTCGGCTGGCAGTTGCCAAATCACGACATTTCCGTAACAACCAATTGATTTAGCAGGGTTTTCAACACTGCTAAATATAGTGTAACGAGCAGTCTTATAGCTGCCCGCTCACGGGTCTTGTCTGAGAGGATGGCGTAGTCTATCACGCGCAAAGCGGGCTTACTAGCCGGTGTCAATGCTTTTCGATGGTGCACTTACGGCAGTGCCTGGCCCGTGGGTGCCAAAATCTTGCGCAAAAAGCGCCGCGTGCGCTCGTCTTGGGGATTGGTGAAAAGCTGCTCTGGGGGGGCCTGCTCGACGATTTGACCTTCGTCCATAAATACCACGCGGTCGGCGACGTCTCTGGCAAATTGCATCTCGTGGGTGACCACGATCATGGTTTGCTTCTCGGCCGCCAGTTGCTTCATGAGAGCCAGCACTTCCTCCACCCACTGGGGGTCGAGCGACGAGGTCGGCTCATCGAACAAAATGACGTCGGCATTCGCCGCCATGGCACGGCCAATGCCCACCCGCTGCTGCTGGCCGCCGGAGAGCGATGCAGGGTAAGCATCCGCTTTATCCGCCAAACCGATGCGCGCCAGAATCTCCCTGGCGCGAGCGTGGGCCTGCGCCTTGGGTAGCTTGTCCACCACGATCATGCCTTCGCTAATGTTTTCCAGCGCGGTTTTATTGGCGAACAGGCCGTAATTCTGAAACACGAAGGCGGTGCGACGGCGCAGTGCCAAAATATCCGCCCGACTCGCCTTTCGCGCATCGACGCGCAGATCACCGACGGTAATATGCCCTGCCTCTGGGCGCTCTAAAAAATTGATACAGCGCAGCAGGGTCGACTTACCGGTGCCCGATGGGCCGATGATCACGATGATCTCACCCTGCTCGAGGTGTAAATCGACATGACTGAAGACCGGCTGCTGGCCAAACTGCTTGCTGACAGATTCAAGCGTGATCATCGCTGGTACGCCTTATTCAGATACGTTTCCAAGCGGCGCTGGCCCCAAGAGAGTGCTTCCACTACGACCCAGTAGATGATCGCCACCAACAGGAAAGCTTCCAGATACAAAAAGCTGCCCGAGGCCTCTTTCTGGGTGGCGCCCATCAGCTCCGTCACGCCCAGCGTAAAGGCCAGCGAGGTTGCCTTGATCATATCGATGAAGTAGTTCATCAACGTGGGCGTGGCCACGCGGGTGGCTTGGGGCAGAATGATGCGCCGCATCAGCTGCGGCTGGGTCATGCCTATCGAGAGCGCCGCTTCGGTTTGGCTACGGTCGATACCCACGATGGCCGCACGGATGGATTCCGCCATATACGCCGAAAAGTGCAGCGTCAGGCCCAATACCGCTGCGGTCACGCCATTAATGGAAATCAGCGCATCGATGAGCTGGGGCAGACCGTAGTAGAACAGAAATAGTTGCACCAACAGGGGCGTGCCGCGAAAAAACGAAATGAACAGCAGCGCGGCGCCGTTCAATACGGGAATCTTCAACACCCGCACGACCGCCAACAAGCAGGCAATGACTAACGCAAATACCATGGCGATGCTCGCCATCTGCAGCGTCAGCGGTAAATAACTCAGCAGGACCGGCAACAGGCCCCACATATACTCCACATTTAGCATCGTCGTATCGCTTATCAACAAAACGGCCGTGGTCATGCCACGGCCGCCATCATCAGAGGTTCGCCGAGCTTATGGCGTCGTGATGTCAGTATCGAACCATTTCTGGGAGATTTCACCCAGCGTGCCGTTTTCACGCAGTTCAGACAGCGCAGCGTCGACGCGGTCGCGCTGCGCCCGCCCCTCCTCGTCGTCACGGAACGGCAGCGCGTTTTCGATGGTGGTGAACGGTTGACCTGCCAAGGCGAGCGGCAAACCGCGCTCACTAATGACCTGGCTGGCACTCACTCGATCCATCACGAAGGCATCGACACGGCCCAGCGCGACATCCTGCTCCACATTGGATTCGTAGGTGCGGATATCGATCTCGTCGGCGTTCGGCTGCTCACGCAACAGCTGCTCGTAGTTAGAGCCTAGGTTCACCGCCACGCTTTTGCCGGACAAATCGTCGACGCCTTCGATGGTGTCGTTACCGGCACGTACGACCACTTGGGCACCGTCGTATACATAAGGCGCGGTAAAGGCATACTTGGCTTTGCGCTCATCGGTGATAGTGATTTGGTTGGCAATGGTATCGATACGGCCCGATTCCAGCATACCCGCCAAGCCCGAGAAGCTCGCGGTCACGAATTCGATCTCGTCGCCGGTGATCTCCCCTACTGCATTCATCACATCGACTTCGAAACCCTTCAGCTCATCTTGCTCGACATAGGTGAACGGGAAGTAGCCACCCGACATACCGACACGCAGCGTGTCAGCCTGGGCAGCTATGGATGCCCATCCCGCAATGCCCAAGGAGAGCGCCATCACAGTCTTTTTCAAACGGCTTACGTTCATAATACGGTTTTCCTCATCGGGCCTTAGGCCCCTCGTAGAGATAGGGGCACTGGCGTCGGGGTGCCCGTCACCAGCGCAATGTCGACAAGATACCAGCAAAAAAGAAATAATAAACCGCCTGCTTATGATTTTTTGGAACTAGCCATCTCTCAAGTTGACTGCATCGACTCGCCGCCCAGGCCGACGACCTGCTCTAACTGCTCATAGGCATGCCGTAGCCACACCTTCATGCGCTGGCGCTCGGCAATGTTCATCAGGCGGCGGTCGTTGGCCACCGCCCAGAAGCTACTATTATTGAAATCGATTTTTTGGGTGAGCTTGGCATGCAGCCTTGGAAGCTCGATGAGCGCCACCCCCTGGTCAAGAGCTTGCGTATAGGTATCTGACTGCAGAAAGCGCCCGAAATGTTCGCCGCGGCCTTTGTTCTGCACCACCACGATGTTGACGGGTTGCGATGCGTAGCGCGTCAACACCTGAGACAGCAGCGTCACCGAATCGGCGCCATCGTCCATCACGTGCCACCACACGACTTGCATACCCAACTCATCGAGCAGGCCGAACACATCGGTTTCTTCGATCCAGCGATTGATGGGCTGGGCCGATTGCGCGGCCAAGTCGATGATCAAATCGCGATCCGGGTGCTCCTCGACCGCCGAGAGCATGCCGTCCAGGCTGTCGTCGTCGCCTACCACCACCGGCGAAGCGTACTCTTGATAAAAGCGTGAAAACGTGCCGTGGGAGGCGTCGCAATCAAAGCCCAAAAACGGCCGTTCGTGATCGATGTAGTACTGCGCCAACACCCGCGCCGTCATCGACTTGCCCACCCCGCCCTTCTCACCGCCAATAAAGTGAACCTTACCCATCCGTGTCTCTCCGCCGTCGGGCCCGATGCCCTGTTGGGAATTTAGCAGGAAAGTGATGGGCAGGGGGAAATCATCGTAATGAAAAGACCTTTGCCCTATAGCAGGGAAGTGAGGCAAACATATAAGCGTTATACTCTCGCCTGCCCTTGAATCACCGCATGAAAACCTGCGGAAGTAATCGGCTGCTGTTCGGCATCCACCACCGTGCCCCCTAAGCGCGCCAGCTTTTTAGATAGCGATACCAATTTCGCCAGCTGAAGTTTGCTAGGTGTCAGTGTACGGCTGTTTTTAACAATTTTAATGCTCACCCCCTTAATTGGCGGGTGGCTCGCTTGTGATTCGGTTAAGGGGGGAAGCTGACCAGCGCCTACAGCGTTTTCGATGACGATCGGCGTACGCGAGGAATCCCCTGTCATGGCAAAGGTCTTGCTGCGCTGTTCGTATACCGCGCCTGCGGATGATAGCGTCACGCCTAGGCGGTCATTCAACGCGGGGGAGGGGGCTTCAAACAGCACCTGAACTTCCCAAGCGGCGCTCTGTTGATTGAGTAACACCGGTGCTGACTGGGGAGGCAGCGAATCATTGGAAACGACAGCCGCACCCTGGGCAACAGGCACGCCCCCCGCCCTTCCACGTACCAGAAATAGATATAGTGCTACACACCCACAAGTAACACTTAGCCAAATCGCGCCAATCGCCAGCACCAATAAAAGGGTTTGCGTGTCCATTGCCCATATCTCATGTTGTTAGCCAAGCAAAGCTTTATTTTTATGCATGAAACATTAGCCTAGGACAGAAAATTTGCAAGCTAACTATCTGTTACGTTGTGTCACTCTTTGTTGAGCATTTGAATCGTATGTTCGCGCTGCTGATTAACCGCTTTTCCCAAAATAGTCAGTAACTGGTCGTAATCTTCTGGCTGGGTTTGGTCTAATCCGTGCTGCTCTACTTTTTCAATCAGCAACCGCGTTTCTCGAATAAGAGCATCTAGCTTCAATATGACGGTTTCGTGGTCTTGGGAGGTCATCAATTGGTCAGCCGCTCTGCTGTAACTGTTGCACACGCTGATAGAGCTGCTGGGCATTTTCAATCGCCGTGGCTTCAAAGGCATCTAGACGCAGCAACACGTCTTGGCGCGGGTCTTGCACGACCGCCTCTAACTCTTTGTGGTAGCGCGTCAGCAAATGTTCAAGATTCATGCGAATCATGGTCAGCTCGAGCTGGAATTCTGCCTGCAGCTTGGTGTAATGCTCGATGTGTGCTGGGACCTGACTGGTATTGACGACAGCACAGATCATTTTCTCAACTTGCTTTTCAACAGCAGATAGTTTGGGGACAAGCTCTGTCACCACGTATACAGCGGAAATGGTAGCGGCATTTGGCTTCACGGCATTCCGATGCCTGTCAAGCTTGTTGGAACCTGGAATCAGGCGGCTTCTAATCGCTGATCGCGTTGAACCAGCGGGTCTTCCCGGTCCGGGTTCAGCCAGACCGTCCGGCGCGGTGTCCAGTTCCGAGTGG
>NZ_JAKRFL010000023.1:0-45087 GCF_022348105.1 Halomonas sp. MMH1-48 | reverse complement strand
CCACTCGGAACTGGACACCGCGCCGGACGGTCTGGCTGAACCCGGACCGGGAAGACCCGCTGGTTCAACGCGATCAGCGATTAGAAGCCGCCTGATTCCAGGTTCCAACAAGCTTGACAGGCATCGGTGGCCAGCGACTACTTTCAGGCGCTGGCTCGGGCAGAGTGCGATCTAGCGATTTGCTATTGGCCCGTTGGACGCTGCGATCTGGATATCGACACTAGCGCCTGCGCCTATCGAGTCATTGGGCATGAACGGCTAATTCCCGTGACCGGGCGTAAAAACGACGGGGCGGCGTGTGCACTACTACCTGGCGCTCGCCAGCAGCCAGTGCCCTGGCTGGCCTACCCCAAACGTGGGCTACTCGGCTCGGCGGTCAAAGCACATTTGGCACGATTGCCGCAAAGCACGTACTTAACGGCACAGAGCGAAAACCTCTATGCAGCGGGTATCAAAGAACTGGTGCTGCTGGGGTATGGCATGAGTTGGCTACCCGAGCGAAATGTGGCCGCAGAGCTGGCTGACGGCACCTTGGTCAGGGCGGGCGACAGCCGCTGGGACGTACCCATGGAGCTGCGGTTGTATCGTCACCAAAGCCAGCACCATGCCGAACTCGATAGTTTGTGGGGCCAGCTCTCACCGCCCCGACTTTGAAAGGACGTTTATATGTCAGCAACCCTCTATCAACTGCAGCGCGACCACATCCAAGCACTGAATCATGCTTATCAAGCGCGCATGGCGGCGCATAACCTGGATAGTTTGGCGATATACAGCGGTCATGCGAACAACCACTTCGCTGATGACCATGCCACCAGCTTTCAGTCCTACGGCCATTTCATTCATTGGGTGGGGATGGCTGATGTTCAGCACAGCTGGCTGGTGATTCAGCCCCATCAGCGCCCCCAGCTTTATCTGTACGCGCCTGCCGATTTTTGGCACTTACCGACTCAGCTGCCTGAAGAACCCTGGGTGGCGGAGTTCGACGTACATTTATGTAGCGATAAAATCACCCCGCCGCTCACAGGACACGCTGCCGTGATCGGCGATCTGAAGGAGCTCGCGAGCACGACACCCCTCGCCAATGTCGCCACACTTCATCCCGAAGGCTTGGTACGCGAACTCGACGAGTTGCGCATGGTCAAGTCCGCCTACGAAGTGGCTTGCCTGCGCGAAGCCAATCGACTAGCAATCGCGGGCCACCAAGCGGCTAATGCTGCTTTTATCGGTGCGTCGGCCGAACTGGATGTGCAGCTTGCCTATTTAGGGGCCAGCCGACAGCGAGAGTCGGACGTGCCTTATCAAAACATTATCGGTCTAAATGAGCATGCCGGGGTCTTACACTATCAGCGCTATGACCTGTCAGCCCCCAAACGGCGTTATAGCCTGCTAGTCGATGCGGGCCGTCGTTTTCGCGGCTACTGTGCGGACATTACCCGTACCTATGCAGGCCCGGATGCACCCAGCGAATTTGGCGGGTTAATCAGCGCCATGCACGGTCTGAAAGATGAACTCATCACCCACATCGTTCCTGGCATCGAGTTTCTAACGCTACATGAGCAGATGCACCGAGGCCTAGCCGACATATTGATCTCGCACGGACTGTATCAGGGCAGCGCAGAGAGCGCCGTGGAAACCGGTGTTACCCGCGCCTTTTGCCCGCATGGACTGGGCCACTCATTAGGGATTCAGGTACACGATGTGGCCGGATTGAGGCAGCCAGACGGGAGCCCATCGCCAGCACCTGACACCCATCCAGCCCTGCGTCTCACCCGTACGCTGCAAGCCGGTATGGTCATCACCATCGAGCCAGGCCTCTATTTCATTCCCATGTTGCTGGCACCACTGCGTAAAAAGCCCCACCCCATCGACTGGACGCTGGTCGACCGGCTCGCCGTGTGCGGAGGCATACGCATCGAGGATAATATCCTAGTGACAGAAGGCGGATCTGAGAACTTGACGTTATAGCCACTCCCTCGCCCAACAAAAAACGCCCGGCTTACGCGTGTAAGCCGGGCGTATATGTATCGGATTGGTTTAGAAACGGTAAGTAATACCGCCGCCGATCGTCACTGGCTCGATATCGACTTCGCCAACGGTGGCGCCAGCCGCATTGATGTCGGCGCTTACGTCCGCGTAGCTAACATAGCCGTTCAGCATGACGTTATCCGTCACTGCCAAATCCACACCCGCTTGGCCGATGGCGCCGTAGCTCTCGTCGATGCTCAAGCCAGATGGCTCGCTGGAAAAACTCGTGTAGTTCAAACCAAGACCTACGTAAGGCTGAACTTTCGAGTCCAAACCACCCATCGGGTAGTAGTTGACCAGCAGGTTCACCGGCAGACGGTCGACGCTACCTGCGCTGCCGCCCGGCGTCGTGTTCAGGTCATGTTCGAATTTTTCAGAGCTGTTGAGTTCGACGCCAAATTTGTCGCTGAACAGGTAGCCCGCACCATAAGTGAACCCACGTGCGCTTTGTACGTTGAGGTCCGCACCGCCAACATTGCCGTTACCTGAGCCCGTATCCGTTTGGGCAACACCGCCGCGAACAAACACATCGCCTGCTTCGTAGGCCATAACGGCTTGGCTCGCCATGACGGCACTGGCAGACACGATAGCGGCGGTGATCAATTTCATTTTGCTCATCAGGGTCATCCTCTTGCATCTTGCTTGGGATTGATGCTGGTCAACGCCAGCTAACCTATACAATATATAGTATAAGAACACCGTTTCCAAATTTCATGTGAAATTTTATTATAGGTTTTCTGGCTCTGATAGCTTTTGTTAACTATCGCGCTTGACAAACGAGCATAAAAAAAGTCCCCCGAAGGGGACCCAGGTGGAGCACGCCAGCTCACTCGGTGTATTGCCGGGCAGCGCCGCGGCAACGTTGCAAAGAAGGGAGAGCATTGAGTGCCGGTTGCATCGCGACCTTAATGACTCTATTCATTTGCGGGTTACCTTTTATGTTGCGAGCTGCGTGCCAAAAAAATAATTTCTATTAAAAAACATAATCTTACTAAATAAATGAGTAAAGAAAGCGTTCGCTATCTCTTTACCCCATGAAAAAGCGCACCAGCGGCGCGCATTTTTCGCTGCATTGCTTCATAACGAATCACTCAACCGCCACCAGCAACTAGCCTTACTGGCTTACTTGATTGCGGCCGCCGCGCTTGGCTCGATAAAGTGCCTCATCTGCTAAGACCAAGAGTCGGTCTCTGTTGTCCTCTGATACGTCGGTGCTACAGACCATACCCGCCGAGAGCGTGCACGCAAACTCCTGCTCCCCTTGGTTAAAGCGCAGGCGAGAAAAGTATTGGCGAATGTCTTCCAAGCGCTTCCGACCGTCCTCTGCGCTGCAGTGTGGCAGCACCACTAAAAACTCCTCGCCCCCATACCGGCCAATCATATCGGTTTGGCGTAGGCGCTGACGCAGCAGCGTCGCCACCGACGCAATCACGACGTCCCCTGTGGCATGGCCATAGGTATCATTCACCGATTTGAAATGGTCGATGTCCACCATGGCGACCACCACCGAATAGTGTTGTCGGAAGCCACGACATATCTCGTTGATCGCGGCACTTTTAATGCTGGCATGCTTGAGCAGCCCGGTCAGACTGTCTTTATTGAGCAGCGCCGACAGTGTGCGTGAGCGGGCCACGCGCACACGAATCGAGGCTACCAGCTGCGCAGCGAGAATGGGCTTGGTGAGGAAGTCATCGGCTCCGTGGCTGAGCGCATCTACCTGCTTACCTAAGTCCATCTCTGCCGATAAGAAGACGATGGGCAGACTACTCCACTCGTCATACTGCCGAACCACTGACGCTAAATCAGGGCCATCGTAATCCGGCATGTGCACATCCATCAGTAAGAGTTCGGGTCTAAACGAGGCGAGTTGATCGATGATATGGCGGGGATTGTCGAGGATGCGCACTTCCATCCCCGCGGCTTCTAGCACGAGCTGGTAATAAGCCGCCAGCTGTTGGTCGTCGTCCACGACGAGAATACGAGCGGGTGGCGATTGACGCTCTTGAAGAAGCTGCTCCAGACGGTTCACCAATTGCGGTATGTTCAGTGGCTTCAAAAAATAGCCATGCGCATTTAACTGTGCCGCTCGCATACGTGCATCGAAGGAGTCACAGTCGCTGATGAAAAGCAGGGGGCAAGAGAGCGCTTGCAACGGTGCAAGGTGTCCCACGCCTGCCATGGCGTCTACGATCAAAATATCGGGAGACTGATTGGCGATCGCTTGGCACGCCTCTGGCACAGAGTCGAAAAGGCGGACGTCATAACTGAAGTTCATCAACTGTTCACGGATATGCTTACCGAGCTCGTCATCTTCTTCGATCAGCCAAATCTTAGCGGATGTGCCGTTGATTTCTTGAGGCCCATCAACGCTAGGCGCCTGCTGCAAACTAGGCACGAGCTCGATTTGCATCGACTGTAATTGGCTACTCACCACGTTGACGAGCTGAAGATCGATGGCTTGATCGCTCTCCTCCAGCCAGCGCTTAAGGCCATTTTCCAACAGCCGTGCTTGGCTGCCGATCGCATCGAAACCAAACGTCCCTGCCGACCCTGCCAGTTTGTGTAGTCGATGGTAAACATCGGTCAACGTATCCCGAGGGGCTTGTGGGTCGCCACTGGACGGGGCTTCGGTGGTGACCATTAGCTGAGCACGTAACGTTTGCTGCAAACGCGTGAGCACACTGCACAACGATGCCAATTCGGCTTGCAGATTATGCTGATAGGTTTGTTTGAGCAGTGCCAGTTTGTGCTCTAGCGACTGTTGATCATGATTTGCCACACGCCTGCTCCCAAAGAGTGCGAACTTGATTAGCCAGGGTCATGGGATCGAACGGTTTGGCAATCACGCTTTTGGCACCGAGTGCGATGAGTTGATCCACCTCGTGGGGTTGTACTTTGGCGGTCATGAACGCGATAGGCACTTTCTCGAGACTCGAGCGTTGACGCAACGCCGCTAGAGTCGATGGCCCATCCATACCAGGCATCATGACATCGAGTAGAATCATGTCTGGGGCGAACGCTTCGGCTTCTTCCAATGCCTGCTCCCCTGAAGCACAGACTTTGACGTTAAAACCACCGACGACTTCGAGAGCAAGTGTCGCTACCGTTTGGATATCAGGATCATCTTCTACATACAAAATACGCTCTAAGCTGCTCATTCGTTATCCACCATCTGGACCAGTTGGGTTCGTTGTTGAATTGCCTCGAGCAACTCTGTCGGACTAATACGCGATTTCAAGAACACCGTCTCGACACGATGTTGATCTGCTTCACTGATGGACTGCCCAGATAGGATAATGATTCGCGCGTGGGGCTGCTCTTCACGAATCTGCTCTAGTAAATCCCAACCTTCGCCGTCAGGCAGACCAATATCCAAAATAATGGCATCGTAGCGTCGATAGGCTAAGTGGCGACGTGCCATGGCCACGCTCACCGCGTGATCACACACTGCATGCTCATCCAGCATGGCGCGTATGACCGCATGGAGGTCGGGGTCATCCTCGATATGCAGCAGCCTCAGGCGCTCTTGATGAGTCTGCATCTGCTCGCTGAGTAGTGCTAGCAGGTGTTCAGTCTGAATGGGTTTTGCCAACCAAGCGATGTCCTCTAAGTGACCTTCCAGAGCGACACCGCCTCGCTCCATGCTCCCCGTCACCACCATGACGGGGGTATGCTTCGACGCCCGCTGCTGTCGCAGCGCATGAATCACATCGAAACCGCTCATGTCGGGTAGTCCAATATCGACGGTGATGGCGTCATAGTGTTGGTTGGCCAGTTTCTCTAGCGCCATGGCACCGTCCAAGGCAGAGTCCACTTCGAAACCGGCTTGAGCCAATGTTGCAAAAAGAACACGCACGACGGAAGGATCATCCTCGATCACCAGCACTCGGCCCGCGTCAGCGCCCCGCGAATCACTAAGAGTATCCGAGGGATGAAGAGGCAGGGAGAACCAGAAACAGCTGCCCTTGCCCTCTTCTGAATCGAAGCCCATCTCACCTTCCATGTGCTCGATTAGCTCGCGCGTAATCGCCAAACCCAGCCCCGTTCCCCCTTTCGCCCGCGAGTCGGAGGCATCGACTTGTGCGAACTTACTAAAAATATGGCCTTTGAAGTGGTCGGGAATTCCCGGCCCATCGTCTTTGACGGTCACCATCATCCTATGGTCTTGCTTATCGACACTGATTTGGACTTCTCCTCCCTCCGGCGAAAACTTCACGGCATTGGAGAGCAGGTTCGCCATGACCTGACGAAGCCGCTGACCGTCGACACGCACCTGTGTATCCGGATGAGGATTATCCAGCGTCAACGTAACCTGCCGCTCATGGCGATAGTGGCGATTCTCCTCGATGGCACTTTCCAGTAAACGCTGCAGCGGCTGCCACTGCATATCGAACGCCAGTTTACCGGCGGCTATTTTTTCGATATCCAGCAGGTCGTTGATCAAGTGGGTGAGCCGCTGACTATTTTTATGCGCGATGTTGACCATACGCATGACGGTATCCGGCACGCTGCCAAGCGCCCCGGCAGCGACCATACCCAGCGCTCCCGAAATGGACGTAAGCGGCGTACGCAGCTCATGACTCACGGTCGAGACAAACTCGTTTTTCATTTGCTCGACGCGCTTCGATTCAGAAATATCTTCGGCAATGCCCAAGTAACCGGTAATCGTGCCTTGCTGATCTTTAATAGCGGTCACCACCAGCTTGATGGGCACACGATCGCCCGCGCGGGTCAGATAGGTCCACTCGTTGACATCGCGCTTTTCCAGGGCAGCCCGGTGGGTAAACACCTCCAAGGGCATCAAGGTATGGCCTGCACTCTGGCTCAGTTCGAGGAGCCGCTGTTCGACTTCATCGGCATCGTGAAACAGCATGGGAGTTTGCACTCCGATGACCTCGCTCGCCTGATATCCCAAAAGGTCTTCAGCACCTTTGTTGAACAGCTTGATCACTCCCTGGGTATCCATGGCGATAATGGCAAAATCCACGGCAGCATCGAGCACCGAGCTCAGCAAATCATTGCTACTGGCGAGTGCTCTGGTGCGTTGATCGACCTCGCGCTCTAAATTGCTCTGCGTATGGCGAAGGCGTTTGAACGCATCGCTGAGCTCCGCGCTCATCGCACCCAATAAATTAGAAAGCTGCTGGAACTCGACGATGCGACTGTCGGGAAGTTTGGGCGTTTTGCCTTTGGCAATCGAATCGCTCAGCGTCCGCCCTTTTTTGCCGAGACGGGTTAGCGGCTGAGTAATCATACGGCTCAAGAGTTCAGCCGCCACGATGCCAAAGATCAATACTGCCGCTAACATGGCAAACAAAACGGTCCGATAAGCTTCCATGGCACGCACGGTAGGCAGTGCCGGCGTCTCTAACAATACGTGATCGACACCTCCTACGCCGCGGGCAGGTAACTGTAGTGTATAAAACCCCTGAGAAAAGCGAACGGCCGGGTTATCCAAATTGCCTGGAAGCCACATACGCATGCGCTCGTCTAGATCGATGAGTTCATCTCCAGATGCCAGCGTTAGTGAGTTGAGATGACCTACCTGTGCCAGCAGCTCACCCTCTGCATCGAGTAGTCCAATATTGACGTTGCTATCTGCCCTTACTCGACCAATATGGTAAACGAAACGCTGATCGGCTCCGGGTTCCGACAAACGCCCCACCAGCTCGTTGCCCATGGCATTGAGCGTTTGGTTGACAAAGTTTTCTTGCCCCTGACGCATGGCATGGCCTTCGTACAGAATCAGCGGAATACCCGTCATCAATGTGACCGACAATAGGGCACAAAACAGCAGATGTTTGAGCCTTAATAAAGCCCCTGCCGTCGGCAGCCAAGACCGTTGAGATAGCCCACAAACAATAATGATCGCGCTAGCGATGACCGCGTTGAAAACACCGTTAATGGCTTGTTTTAAATACACCAGCAGCGTTAGCTCTTGGCTCCATCCTAACCACAAAGGCAATAATAGAAAGTCGATCGGGGCGGCGATCGCCGTCCAAAAGATCAGTGCAGCAATGATCAAGTTTTTGACTTTATGGTGGTAAAGCCAAGAGACCACGAGCGCCTCTAGGATGAACACCATGACGGTGACGGGATTTTCCCAAAAGACATAAGTATAAACGCCTGAGGCGACCCCAATCAGTACCGCTGGCCATGTCCCCAGCCAAGCAACGGCTAGCATGACAGCCACCGAGCCAAATACGAAAAAAACGTTAAACAGTACCGAAAGCTGTAGCATATTGCCCGCCACGCCAGCGACGAGCAGACACGCAAACAGAATACCTAGATACCAAGGAGCCCCATTGAAGCGTCCGATTCGTTCAGTGCCGAACACGCGTAGGCACCTCCGCATAAGGGAAAGTTATGTAAAACGTACTACCTTCTCCCTCTGTGGATTGAAAACCGATAGTGCCCCCCATTTGTTCGGTCATCGCCTTACTAATTGAAAGCCCCAAACCCGTTCCTCCTTTAACGCGTCGATCACTCGCATCTGCTTGCGAAAATTTTTGGAAAATCCGTCCCCTAAACGCCTCAGGTATTCCGCACCCGCTATCGTTTACGTTGATGCGTATCTCTTTATCAAACTCGTCACAATATATAACGACGTCACTGTTAAGCCGAGAGAACTTTGCAGCATTAGAGAGTAAGTTGGCCATGACCTGCTGAAAGCGCAATACATCGACGTTAATAAAACGGTCTTTCGATAGCGTTTCCAACCGTAAAGCAACGCCATGCTGATCGGCATAAGGCTGGTTTTCAAGTAGCGCAGCCTTGAGCAGTTCTCCTAGTTCTCTGGGCTGGCAAATAACATTGAGCTGCCCCGCCAAGAGTTTTTCGATATCCAAAAGATCATTGATCAACAGAGACAGCCGCTCGCCGTTTTTCAATGCCATGGAGAGCATCTTGTGGGTGCTCTCGGGTAGCTCTCCAGTAGCACCGCCCAGCACTAGCTTCAACCCGCCGGCCATGGCCGTGAGTGGGGTACGAAGTTCATGGCTCACCGTGGAAACGAACTCGCTCTTCAGTGCATCGACTCGCTGCCGATCTAACGCCGAGCCAATCCAACGGCTCAATAGCTTGATGAAGAGTGTGTCGGTTTCAGCAAAACGGTGCTGGCGAGGATCGGCGGAAGAGAAGCTCACCGTTCCAAAGAGCTGATCACCCAGTTGAATCGACGATCCCATATACGCTTTGAGGCCGAAGGTGTCGTAACACGGATGATGCCTAAGATCGCTCTCGGTCGTATCGTGAACGGCCAATAGACCGCTGGTTTTTAGCGTCATGTCACAGTAGGTATTGGTCAAGGGCAAGCACTGGCCGGCCGCCAGCGTGACATCCTTCGGCGCCGTGACGGCGACGACTTCGAATACCCCTCTATGGATACGGCTAATGATGCCAATTTGAAGATTGAGATAGCGACAGCCCAACGCCAACGCTTCCTGAAATTGCCTATCGATACCTAAATGATTAGAGGTGCTGATATCGTTAAGTGCGGCCAATGCGTCCACCAGTGAACGCTGGCGAGATTCATCGTCAGCCAACTGTCGTTTAACGTCGTTGACCCTGGTAAGCTCATTTTCCAGCCCAATTCGATTGATTTCATCTTCTACGCACGCCGCCAAGTCGGTCAACACCTGACGCTGGGAAGGGCTCAAACGGCGCGGCTCGGGGTGGATGATACACAAGGTGCCTACTCGAAAGCCGTTGGCAGTGGTCAGCGGCACGCCTGCATAGAAGCGAATGCCGCGACGGGCGGTGACCAGCACATTGTCAGCAAAGCGGGAATCTTGGCTGGCATCTTCTATCTCGAAGATGCTCTCTCCTTGAATGGCGTGCGCGCAAAAAGACTCCTTTCTGCAGGTCTGCGTCAGCGAAATGCCCTGACGTGACTTGAACCACTGGCGCTCCTCATCGACCAATGACACTAACGCAATGTCCACGTCAAAAATGGAAGTAGCCAATCGGGTGATCCGATCGAAGCGCTCCTCTGGCGGAGTATCCAAAATGGCTAAACTATGTAACGCCAGCAGCCGCGCTCGTTCACTCTCCACCATGACAGAAACCTCAAAGGTGTCTAACCGCCAATATTATCCATCGGGCATAGCGCCGCTAAGATCGTTTAGTTACTGTCAATGTATGCCTTAATGTGGGTGCTGTCGCTGGCTGTATCGATATTTTACATTTGCACTACTCGCAGCCGGTTACGACTCAACCACTTTGGAAACGCACTCATGACCTCACCCTGCACCTACTACGTTACCGGTGGCGCCCAAGGCATCGGTCTGGGCATTGCCCATACCCTTTTGGCCAAGGGACACCGTGTCGTCATTACCGATATTGATGGCGAAGCCCTCGACGCCGCTGCGCAAAGGCTGCCTCATCCGTCGCAACTGCTGACTCTCACAGCGGATGTCAGCGATGAAGCCCAGGTGATGGCCAGCCTCGAAAAAAGTGTCAACCACTTTGGGCAGCTAAACGGTATCGTGCATAACGCCGGCATTGCCGACCCTTTTCATGGCCCGGTGGAGCAGCTTTCGCTAGAGACATGGCAGGCCTACTTGGACACCAATCTCACCGGTGCCTTTTTGTGTGCCAAACATGGCGCTGCCTACTTACGTCCTCACGGCGGCAGCATGGTGTTGATGGCTTCGTCACGCGCCATCCAATCCGAGCCGGACACTGAAGCCTACGCCGCCAGCAAAGGCGGCATCGTCGCCTTGACGCATGCGCTGGCGGTCAGCCTGGGGCCTGATATTCGCGTCAACGCTATCAGCCCCGGCTGGATCGAAGTGGGCGACTGGCAAAAACCCAGCCGACAGCAGTCGGTGGAGCACCGGGATATCGATCGCGAACAACACCCGGCCGGCCGCGTGGGCACCCCCGAAGACATCGCTTCACTCACTCACTTTCTGCTCTCTAAAGAGTCTGGTTTTATTACCGGCCAGAATTTCGTCGTCGACGGCGGCATGACACGCAAAATGATCTATGCCGAATAGCGGCCTGCGCGCAAAGGTGCCGCATCAAAAAAGGCCATCGAAGGATGGCCTTTACATGGCAACTCCACGTTGGATTAAGGCGTAACGATGATTTTGACTTGCGCCTTATCGTTCAACAGCGCCTCGAAGCCCTCCTCCACGATATCCGCCAGCGGAATGCGTTGAGTGACCATATCCTCGGCGCGGAAGTAGCCCCGCTGCATCAGCGCCATCACCGCTGGGTACACATGGCGATAGGCAATGATGCCCTTCATAGTGCGCTCTTTGATCACCAAGTCATTAGGCTGAAAGCTGGCCTCTGACTCCCAAATACTCACCACCACCACTTCACCGCCCTCATGGGTGCTGTGCAGCGCTTGATTGAGCACGGCGGGAATGCCGGTCACTTCGAACGCCACGTCCACCCCGCCACTACTCAATGCTTGCAGCTTTTCCACCGCGTCGTCTTGCTGCGGGTCGATGACGATGGCGCCCAGCGCTTCGGCTTTGGCTTTACGCGAAGGCGCGACTTCCACCGCATAGATCTGCGCTGCTCCCGCAGCTTTGAGGGCTTCGATGGTCATTAAGCCAATCGGCCCAGCACCAAACACCACGGCACTATCCCCGGCTTTGAGGCTGCTCTGGCGTACTGCATGCAGCGCGACCGCCGCAGGCTCGACCAGCGCCCCCTGCTCGAAGCTAAGGTCATCCGGCAGTTTGTGCACCATATGCTCACCCATCACGGTGAACTCAGAGAATCCGCCGCCACCGCCGGAAAGGCCGTGAAAGCCGAGTAGCGGCGTCAGGTTGTAGCGCTCCATCTGATAAGCGCCATCTTTATTAGGCGAGAGGATCGGCTCAATGGCCACACGGTCGCCTACCTTCACCCGAGTCACTTTCTCACCAACCTCGACCACTTCGCCGGCAAACTCATGGCCCATGATGATCGGTGCCTGCTCGCCGCTGATCGGATGCGGTTTGCCTACCGGAATAAAAATCGGCCCGGCGGCATACTCGTGTAAATCGCTGCCGCAAATACCGCAGGCGGCGACTTTCACTTTCACCGCATGGGGGTCATCGATGGTCGGCACCGGCACCTGTTCGACGCGCAAATCTTTCGCCGCATACCACACCGCGGCCTGCATCTGTGATTGATCCGTTGACTGGCTCATAGGTTGCCCTTTCTGTTAAGACACATGGTGAACCGGCTGCAGCCCATAGACGGGGGTATCTAGTCCTTCCATACGCGCCTTCAACTGCAGCGCCAAATAGTGAGAGTAGTGCCGGGACTGGTGCAGGTTGCCACCGTGGAACCACAGCGCCTCTTGTTGGGTGGGCTTCCACATATTGCGCAGCTCCCCTTCCCACGGGCCGGGGTCTTTGGTGGTGTCAGAGCCTAATCCCCAACATTTGCCCACCTTGTCCGCTACCTCTTGAGAAATCAGTCGAGCCGCCCACCCATTCATCGAGCCATAGCCGGTGGCGTAGACGATCAGATCAGCGTCCAATTCGCTGCCGTCGGTGAGCGTTATCGAGCGCGGATTGATCCGCTCGATACCCACACCGCTGCGCAGCTTGATATCGCCATTGGCGACCAGATCGCAGGCCCCCACATCGATGTAATAGCCCGAGCCACGGCGCAGGTACTTCAAAAACAGGCCAGACTCATCGTCACCGAAGTCGAGCATGAAGCCCGCGTCTTCGAGCTTTTGGTAAAATTCAGCATCCCGCCGTTTAATGGCATCGAACGCCGGACGTTGAAAATCGGGCAACACCTTGTAAGGAATCGAGGCAAACAGTAGGTCTGCTTTTTCGTGGGTCAACCCGCCCGCGACGGCCTCCTCCGAGTAAAGCGGCCCCAGCACTTCTTCCATCAATGAGTCCGACTTGACGATATGGGTCGAGGAGCGCTGAAGCATGGTGACATCGGCATCGTGCTCCCAGAGCGCGGCAGCAATATCGTGAGCCGAATTATTCGAGCCCACGATCACGCATTTTTTACCGGCGTAGGCATCTGGCCCTGGGTGCTGGCTGGAGTGTTGCTGCTCGCCCTCGAAGCTCTCCGAGCCTGCAAACTTGGGCACGTTGGGCATCCCCGACATCCCGGTAGCCATCACCAGCTGTTTCGGACGTAGCGTGATCTCTTCGCCATTGCGCTTCACGTTCACGATCCACTCACCTGCGGCGTCATCGAAGCGTGCATTCTGACACTCAGTGGAACTCCAATAATTGAGCTCCATCACTTTCGTGTACATTTCCAGCCAATCGCCCACTTTGTCTTTCGGGGCAAACACCGGCCAGTTTTCTGGGAAGGGGATGTAAGGCAGGTGGTCGTACCATACCGGGTCGTGCAAGCAGAGAGATTTATAGCGCTTGCGCCAAGAGTCCCCCGCGCGCTCGTTGCGCTCGATGATGATCGTGGGCACGCCCATCTGTTTCAGCCGCGCCCCCAAGCCAATACCGCCCTGGCCACCACCAATGATCACGCAGTAGGGCTGGCGCGTGTAACCAAGCTCGGCTTCCTCACGTTCACGGGCTTCCAGCCAGGTTTCACGCTGTTTGTTGGCACCATGTTCGGCCCCTTTGGGGCGATGGTGATTGCGCGGTTCGGGGAAGTCGTTCAACGCCTGCATGGTAGTGAGCAGTGTCCAACACTTGCCGTTCTTCAAACGCAGGAAGCCTTTGCCGCTGGCAATGGCCGTTTTGAACGTGAACCACGCCTCGATGGTATCGCCGTTTTCGCTGGCCTCCCCATCGAGCTGCCACTGAGAAGGCCGCGTGCGGGCCAGCGTGGCATCGAGCATGGCCTGGATTTCCTCCTTGCCTTCGCACGTTTTTAGGTTCCAGGTAAACGCCAGAAAGTCGCGCCAATAGCACTCGTCGTTGAATAGCGTCAGCACGCGCTGACTATCGCGTGCCTGCAGCGCCTCATCAAACTCCTGTAGCCATGCGTTGACGGTGCTGGTGGCGTGGGATGGGGTTCTTACCTCTGTGTGAGTCATCGCGGGTACTCCAAGGTCGTTGTTATTGTTGAACTGTCGATAAGACACCCAACCCTAAGCACCCGCCGTGCCAAATGTGCAAAATAATCAATAAGCAATTGAAAAATTTAAACAAAAAAAATTTTCGCATTGCTATCCACCAACGCACCACCTGTACACTTGTCACACCTCGTGTACGGCTAACGTTACAGGTGTAACGCACGACTAACGGCGTAACACAGCCTCGTTGACACGCACGACAAAGCGCATAGTCTGGAGGTACAACAATAATTCTGTATGGATTCGCCATGCCGACGTCATCACTACCACCGACACGCTTGGCCTCCGTGCAGCGCCAGCATATCGAGCACATCTTCCAGCTCGGTGAAGGCGTGGACGCACCGCAGCTACCGGCGCAGGCCACCATCCGCCGCTCTTGGCTGCGCTGTCTGAACGAATACCGGCTCGACCCTACGCAACCACGCCCTGCCCGGGTGGTGCCCCAGCAAACCTTGATCGAGCACCGGGAATCCGTCGATGAGCTGCTGCACGTCGCCCGCGCCGGGGTCGAGCAGCTGTATGGACAAATCGCCCAGCTCGGCTACGTGCTGCTCCTCACCGATCATCGCGGCATTACCGTGGAGTTTCGCGGCAACCCTAACCAAGACCAGCAGCTGCGCAAAGCGGGCCTCTATTTAGGAGCCGACTGGGACGAGCGCTTCGCGGGTACCTGCGCCGTAGGCACCTGCCTGCACGACCGGCAAGCGATCATTTGCCACCGCCAGGAGCACTTCGACGCCACGCATATTTCGCTGACCTGCACGGCTGCCCCTATCGCCGACCCCCACGGCAACGTCATGGCCGTGCTGGATATCTCCGCGCTGCAGTCGCCTGCCCAGCATGAGAGCCAGAACTTCAGCCTCTCGCTGGTCACGCTCTACGCCCGCATGATCGAAGACGCCTACTTCCTGCAGCGCTACCGCGACTGCTTGATGGTGCGCCTGGATACCTCGCGAGAGTTCGTGCACGTGAATGGGCGGGGGCTGATCGCGATAGAAGAGAACGGCCAAGTGATTGCCGCCAACGCCGTAGGCCGTGAACTGATGGAGGAACACCAACGCCGTTGGCCGCCGTGGTCTGCACAACACGCCCCCATGCTTAGCGAGCTCTTCGAGTGCGAGATTGCCGATGTGCTCAGCATCAACAGCGCGACCAACGACCAGTTGCGGGCATTTCGCGCCCGCGCCAGCAATGCCATCTACTTTATTAGCCTGCTAGAGCCGCGTAGGCCGCGGATCGTATCCCGCGACCAGCCCGCATCGTCCCTGCCGACGCCGCTAGAACGACTGGGCGCCGACGACCCCGCGATACGTAAGCTACAAAAATTGGCTGAACGGCTGCGCAACGAGGCCAGTGTCAACGTGTTGATCAGCGGCGAAACCGGCACCGGCAAAGAGGTGGTTGCCCGCGCACTGCACGATAGCGGCAACCGCGCCAAAGGCCCGTTCATCGCGGTGAACTGTGCGGCGATTCCCGAAGCGCTGATCGAGAGCGAGCTATTCGGCTACGAGCCCGGCGCGTTTACCGGCGGGCGTGCAAAAGGTATGCGCGGGCTGATCCCTCAGGCCCATGGCGGCACGCTGTTTCTAGACGAGATCGGCGATATGCCACTGGCGCTACAAACCCGCCTGCTGCGCGTACTTGCCGAGCGTGAGGTCATGCCACTAGGCGCCAATAAACCGGAAAAAATCGACATCCGAGTGATTACCGCCACCCACCGCCATATCGATACCATGATCGCGCGGGGGGAGTTTCGGGAAGATCTCTACTACCGCTTGAACGGCGCCCAACTACGCCTACCACCGCTGCGTGAACGCGCCGACAAGCTCTATGTGATTCGCCAAGTTTTCAGCGATGTGGTCAAAGAGCGCGGCGCAAGCTCAGCGCCACGGCTGCGGGCCGATGCTATCAGCGCCCTGCTCGCCTACGCCTGGCCAGGCAATATACGCCAGTTGAAAAACGCCCTAGCGTTTGCCCTGGCCACCGCCGAGAGCAACGAAATCACCGTACACGACCTGCCCGAACAGTGCCTCAGCCAGCGCATTACCCACTCGCCAGCCATCACCGCGCCTGAAAACGAGGCCGCCGATAGCAAACTCCTCATTCAGCTGCAGCAACACCAATGGAACATTAGCGCCGTGGCCCGCGAGCTGGGGGTTTCACGGCCAACGGTATATCGGCAAATGCAGCGCCAGGGCATCGTGCCGCCGAACAAGGCCTGACAGCGGACGACGCTTGGCCTGGGCAGCCAGCCTCACGTACACTTGTTTGAATCTGATGTTCACCACGCTTTCGACAAGCCGAGGCCCACTATGGCGTTTGACTCCACCTCTTCGTATATCGCAACCCATGCGCTCAAGCAGGCGGTGAATGCTGCCGTGATGCTCGAGCGCCCGCTGCTCATCAAAGGCGAACCCGGCACCGGCAAGACGCTTCTGGCCGAAGAGCTGGCAGACGCCCTCGGCACTCGACTGATCACTTGGCACATCAAATCCAGCACCAAAGCCGCTCAGGGGCTTTACGAGTACGATGCAGTGAGCCGCCTGCGCGATTCTCAATTGGGCGTAGAGGGCGTCGAGAACGTCGCTAACTACATCAAGCCCGGCAAACTGTGGGAAGCCTTTAGCGCCGATGAGCGGGTGGTGCTGCTGATCGATGAGATCGATAAAGCGGACATCGAATTCCCCAACGACCTGCTCCAAGAGCTGGATCGCATGGAGTTTCACGTTTACGAAACCGGCGAAACCATCCGCGCCGAAAAGCGCCCCATCATCGTCATCACCTCCAACAACGAAAAAGAGCTGCCGGATGCCTTTTTGCGCCGCTGCTTTTTTCACTACATCGAGTTCCCCGATCGCGAAACCATGCAGGCCATCGTCGATGTTCACTTTCCTGACATTGCCCCGAAACTGGTCAGCGAGGCGCTGGAAGTCTTCTTTGACCTGCGCAGCGCACCTGGCCTCAAGAAGAAGCCCTCCACCTCGGAGCTGGTCGATTGGCTCAAACTGCTGATGGCCGACGAGCTAGCCCAGGAAGCGCTCTACCATCGTGACCCCGCCAAGGCACTGCCGCCCATGGCTGGTGCGCTGGTCAAAAACGAGCAGGATACCCACCTGTTGGAACGCTTGGCGTTCATGATGCGTCGCCAAAAGAGCAGCGGGCGCTAAGCCATGTTCATAGGCTTGTTCGAAACCCTCAAACGCGCGGGTGTCCCCGTTTCGCTGCGGGAGCTGTTGGACCTTAACGCCGTGGTCGAGCGCGGCGTGGTATTTGCCGATATGGAGGCGTTTTACCAGGTAGCGCGCACGGTCATGGTCAAAGATGAGCGCCACTTCGACCGTTTCGATCGTGCCTTTGCCGTCTGGTTTAAAGGCATCGAAGACATGGACGCCGCCATCGAAGCGCTGATCCCCGAGGAGTGGCTGCGCCGCGAATTCGAGAAACAGCTCACCGACGAAGAGAAGACCAAGATCGAATCGCTAGGCGGGCTCGAAGAGCTCATCGAGACGTTCAAAAAACGTCTGGAAGAGCAGAAAGAGCGCCACGCAGGCGGCAATAAATGGATTGGTACCGGCGGCACCAGCCCATTTGGCGCATACGGCTACAACCCGGAAGGCATTCGCATCGGGCAAGACGGCTCCCGCCACCGCCGCGCCACCAAGGTGTGGGACGAACGGCGCTTTCGGGACTACGACGACTCGCTGGAGTTGGGCACCCGTAACATCAAAATGGCGCTTCGGCGACTGAGAAAGTTCGCCCGCCAAGGCGCGCGGGACGAGTTCGACGTCGGCGGCACCATTCGCGAAACCGCCCGTGATGCCGGGCTACTCAACATTCAGATGCGCCCAGAACGCCACAATGCGGTCAAGGTGCTGCTGTTTCTGGACGTCGGCGGCTCGATGGACGATCACATTCGCGTTTGTGAAGAGCTCTTTTCGGCGGCCCGCTCGGAGTTCAAGCACCTGGAGCACTACTATTTCCATAACTGCCTGTATGAAGGCGTATGGCGCAACAATCTGCGTCGGGGCAACGAGCGCATTCCGACCATGGACGTGCTGCATACCTACGGCGCGGACTATCAAGTCGTCATCGTCGGTGATGCGGCCATGTCGCCTTATGAGGTCACCCATCCTGGCGGTAGCGTCGAACATTTCAATGACGAAGCCGGCGGCGTGTGGCTCAAACGCTTGACCGAGAAATTTCCCCGTTTAGCCTGGCTTAACCCAATGCCTCCCCGCGCTTGGGAATACACCTACTCGACCACGCTCATTCGCGAGCTCATCGACGACCGTATGTATCCGATGACGCTGGAAGGGCTGGAAACTGCCATGCGCGAGCTCGCCAAATAGCCTCGCACTGCCTAGAGCAGCAACGAAAACGGCGCACCCAATGGGTGCGCCGTTGCGCATATTGCAATGCCTGAATGGCTAAGCCATACGCGTCATGATGCTGTGGTTGGTCAGTTTGCGGTGCAAAACCGCCATCACTACATGGCCTACCACCAGGGCGAATAGCGCCCACCCCAGCTCGCCGTGTAACAAACCGCCTAAATTAGTCATCCATTCGATGCGCTCACCGCCGCCCGACATGAGAGACAGCCCGAATACATCCAGCGCACGACCCGAGCCGTACTGGCGAATAAGCGCAATCGCTGGCACCACGATCATCAATCCATAAAGCGCCACGTGTCCAAGCTTCGCCATTACGCTCACCGCGGGCGGACGCCGTGACGCATTCATCACTGCCCAAACAGCGCGAATCACAACGAGCGCCATCAACACGACACCCACTTGGCTATGGGCCCCCCACAGAAAGCCCTCAATCGCCGTATCTTCCAGCCATACCCTGGCAACGGCACTGCTAAACTGCCACACGAACAGCAGCGCCATTCCCCAGTGCAATGCCCGACTCACCAACCCGTAACGCGAAGAGCTGTCCATCACTGCTAGCGCCATCTATTGTTCCTCTTAACAAACGTTGAACCATGGCACTATCTTACCCAGCACAGCTCACCAGATCATGACAACAGCATGGAAATTGGTTGCAAAAAAAGGAACACGACGTTGCCTTAGAGCGACACGGGAACGCGATTCAACCCAGCTAAAAAAGCCTCTTTGGCTTGGGCGAACGCCACGGGATCGTGTTTGAAGCGGCGCATAATCAGCGCCTCATCCAGGGCTAACGTAGGCGATAGCGTCTCAATGCTGTTAGCAGGATGGCGAGTCGACAGCCCGATATGCTGACCATTTTCCGCTTCTAACCAGCGTTTGAAGCCGCACTGTTGAAAGAACGTTTTAGCTTTTTCATCCTGCGTATCGATGCGCAGCGGAGCCTTCAGACTGAGCTCGCTCAGCAAACGAGCTTTTGCACCTTTTGCAAACTCGCAGGCGTGAGTCACGGTCATGCCCTCGCCCGCCTCATCCAGCACCAATAGCGCCAGCGCTAAAGGGTGTCCTTCGCCATCAACCCCTGCCAACAACCGCGCGCCTTCTTGGGCAAACAGTACATTTTTGGTGCCGGTAAAGATCACCAACGGCGTCAAGCCTGCCTGCTGGCCATACACCTCGGCGCATAGCTTGGCCAAACACGCATCGCGCGGCTCACTCTGACTTACATGGACTACCTTCATGACGCTCTCTCGTTACGTTCGTTCACCCCGCCATGTTTCGTAGCGACAAGCGCTGACGGGTTATGAAAGCCCGCCAGCGTAGAGCAAAGCACGAGGAGACACCAGCCTGTTGTCGATGGAACCCTCTTGATCTAGGGGAGTCGCATTGAAGGCAAGGCGTTTTTTATTGCCAAGGAGAGCATATGACCCAGTTCATCAACGACCCGACCCTGCCAAAGCCGGATTTTCCTGGCAGCCACATGGTAGTTGACGACCACTACATGTTTATTTCTGGCCTCACGGTGGCCGATCTTTCTAACGGAGAGGCGGCGCGGGGCAATATCAAAGAGGAGGCTCGCCTAGTTCTGCGTGAACTCGCCCGCATGCTCGAACAAGAGGGTGGCAGCCTTGCTGATGTAGTGCGCGCTGACGTGCACTTAGCGGATCTTAAGCAAATTAGCGCGTTTGACAGCATCTATGCGGATTTTTTCGAACCTGGTCGCTATCCAGCGCGGACCTGCACCGAATCCCCGCATATCTGCGGTGGCAGTTTGGTAGAAATCACGTTGATGGCCAAACGCCCCAACTAATATTCAGCACCACATTTTCATGTTTCCAACGCACAAAAAGCCAATTGAATGGCTTTTTGTGCGTCTACTTCTCAAGGGTGGTGTTACAGGCCCGCCAGCATGCCCGTTGGATAGTTAAGCGTCAGCATATGCGCCATTCCCATCAAGAAGAGCGTTACGCCTGCGGCTAACCCAAGAGCAGCCACTGGCTTCATACGCGCGACGACCAATAAGAACCCAAGACAAAAGATCGCTGCAGCAAATAGAAAACCGAGCACCATCACGCCCCCAATCAACGCAAAGAAACCCGCGACCCAAAGCAGCTGTTGGCTCAGCGTTTGAGTTTGCCACTTCATCGGCTTAATGACCGTTCTCACGACCTCCAACACACAGGCCGCCACGATGATGGCGATCGCGAGTCGGGGCATAATGCCTCCCAGAATGGAAAGATCAGCGAACGTCCACCACATGTAGGCGGCACCGGCTAGTAGACTAGCCAGCAGCACCACGTCGATGGCGCCCAGCGACAGGGGCTCTGCTGATTCTAGAGGCGTATGCGGTGTGGTCGCCTTTCGTTGACGCTGGGCATGCAGGTAGCTGCGTAATGGGGGAATCACCAACGAGGCGGCAATCAGCGCACCGATGATCAACACACCGGGCCGCATGAAGGCGTCAGCCCCCTGGAACTGGGCAGCCTGATAAAAGTACGCTTCGGCACCGGGCGCAAGCACGAAGCCAATCAGGAAGGCCGGGCGTGACCAGTTGGCCTGCTTGAACAGCACGCCAAACGCACCGATGACACCAAGTGCGAACAGGTCCCCCAGCGAGCGCGTGGCTTGATACGCTGCAAAGAGAATCAAGATAGTGATCAAGGGCGCTAAAATCACGAACGGTATCCGTGTCAGGCTGGCCACCGGACGCGCCAGTCCCAAGCAGAGCGCAGCGCCGAGGATGTTCGCCAGGGCCAACGACCAGATGATGGTGTACGTCAGGTCCAAATTGGTTTCCAGCATGCTCACACCGGGCTGCAGACCGAGTAGCAGCAAGCCGCCCAGGAACACCGCCGCCGTCCCCGAACCGGGAATACCAAACAGCAGAGTGGGCACCATCGCTCCACAGGCACAGGCGTTATTCGCCGATTCCGGCGCAATCACACCGCGAATATCGCCTTTACCGAACTGTGTTTTATCCTTGGCGCTCTGCACCGCGTGGCCGTAGGTGAGCCAATCGACCACCGAGCCCGCCAAGCCGGGAATCGTGCCCATCAAACTGCCAATACCCGCACAGCGAGCGACGAGTCCAGGGCGTTTGGCGACGTCCCTGACGCCCTCTTTCCACCCCTTGCCCAGCTGGCACGGCTGCTCGGCAATCGCGCCGCGCTTCACCAACAGATCGATGATTTCGGGCAGTGCGAAAATACCCAACCCCACGACGACGAGCGGCAGACCGTCGTAGAGGTAGTCGATCTCGAACGGCAAGCGGAACTCCCCCGTGGCGGGGGCCATGCCGATGGTGCCCACCAGCAACCCCACTCCGCAGGCCGCAATGCCCTTGAAGACATCCTTGCCAGACAGCACCGCGACCA
Source organism: Halomonas sp. MMH1-48 (assembly GCF_022348105.1). Classification (NCBI taxonomy): domain Bacteria; kingdom Pseudomonadati; phylum Pseudomonadota; class Gammaproteobacteria; order Oceanospirillales; family Halomonadaceae; genus Halomonas; species Halomonas sp. MMH1-48. The sequence continues at coordinate 23,281 of NZ_JAKRFL010000023.1, read as the reverse complement.
TCGAGAGCCCCAGCAGCGTCAGCATGAACAGCTCAGAGGAGGAGAACGACAGCACGACCGGCCGAGCAATCAGGATAAAGGCCGTCAACACCACCGCGCCCAGCAGGCCACCCATCATCGACGAAAGAAACGCGCTGGAGAGCGCCCGCGCCGCCTGCCCTTTTTTAGCCAGGGCAAAGCCGTCCACCACGGTGGCCTGCGACGCGCTAGAGCCTGGTATGCCAAGCAGTACAGAGGCAAAGGTGTCGCCCGTGGGAATGACCGCCACCAGGCCCATGAGCATACCAAGAGCCACAGACGGCTCCATGCCATAGAGAAACGGCAATAGCAGCGACATTCCGGCAATGCCACCAAGCCCGGGAATGATGCCCACGATTAACCCAATCAGGACACCCACCACCATGTACAGCATATGGGGAACAGTAAACAACTGTCCCAAACTGGAGAATAAGACATCGAACATTGTCGTGGCTCTTGTGTTATTGAGTGTGAAGGAGCCGAAAGGCACTGCCTCGACAGTGCCTTTGATGAACCAGCGTGTTAAATCCGGGCACCGTGCTGTTCGAGCAGCCACTCGACGAGCCACTGGCGCGTGTCGTCATCCAGCGACATGGCATCTTGCAAGTGCTGCTCGACGACCTCGCCGACCACCGGCGTATAGGGGCCTAGCTGAGCCATGGCGGCTTCTTTGAACGTTTCGGTGTCCACGAAGCGGCGCGCCGCGTCGCGATACTCTTGGATGAGCGCCTCAGGGGCGTCCTTGGGCAGTAGAATCAGCTTTTGCAGCGTGAATCCTGAAGCGAAGAACTTGCGATACGCCTCGGCGGCAGGGCCGTTTGGGGCTTCCCCATGCAGGTTTTCATACACCTCGTTGAAGGTCGGCAAATCAGGGAAGGCTGGATCACGAACGACCTGGCCACTGTCGTCGAGCACCCCAAGGGAAAACAGCGGAACCGCTCTTCCGCTCTCGACCAGCGGCGCTACGCTACTGAAATACGCCGAGGTGGTTTGAAAATCGATATCGGCTTCACCGCGCTCGAACGCTAGCCGCCCTTCGCCACGGCTGCGCATGCCCGACACGGCCTGCACGTCGACCCCTAACAAGTCCAGCGCAATCAAGACGGGCAGCTCCAATCCGGTATGGCTCTGCACGGCAAATTTGACGCGCTGCTCGGTTACGGCCTGGAGCACATCCTCGGCGGTATCACCGAGGTTAGGCTGGGCATACACTACGCCACCGGTGGGTGTGGCCAGAATCGGCGTCCAGTCGTCGTAGTCATAGCGCACACGGCGATCTTGCAGCATGGCCGGATACTGGGTGGACGCCGAGGTGCCTATCCATTGGCTGCCATCCGAATCGGCCCGCATCGCGAACAAGTTGCTACCATTGATAGAGCCGCCGCCGGGCACGTTATCAATCACCAGTGTCGGGTTGCCTTGAATATGGTCGCTCATCCAGGTGGTGAAAAAACGCGCCCATACGTCGGTTCCTCCGCCTACACCAAAGGGAATGGTCCAGTGGATGGTGTCAGGCACGTTCACATTGTCCGCTTGAGCACTCACACTGATAGCGCCAAGCGTGGAACAAGCAACGACCAGTAGCGCTTTCTTGAATGTCTTTAGCGGAGTGTTTTTCAGGGTGGTCATGGCGATACTCCTGTTATTGATTATTGTCGGTTCATTATAAAGGTCAGGTTATTCAATCAATGGTTTCGGTGGCGTAATGCCCCACTTCCTGGGGAGGGGTTGCGTAAAAAATTTGCCCGCTCATAATTTTGCGAGCCGTTCGAATGAGTGACACCCGCGCTAGGTCAAACGCATTCTGCTGGCGATACTCTGCCGTTAACTCAATAGCACCAGAAGGATGCTCCAATATTATGTGTGAGAGCAGTTGCCCAGCGGAAAGCTTCTCAGTGCCCAGAGCCATATGATGGGCCACCGAGCCGGGCACGTTAATCGCGGCCACCACCGCCATCGCCCCTGTCACGGCAATCGCCTTATGACAGCGGTGCGGTACGAAGTAGCGCACGTTCAGCGTATGCGAGGCTGCTTGTGCCGCTGAAATCAGCACCACCTTGGGCAGTACGCTCTGGCTCACATCCCCCATGCCCATCCGACGCCCTGCTTCACGGCGCAAGTGCTCTAAGCGACTTAATAAAGCAGCATTATTGTCCAGCTCCCCAGGTGACTCGTAGCCGGTCAATCCCACCGACTCAGCGCGCAGCAGCATAATGGGGGTCGCCGCATCAATACAGCTCACCTCCACCCCATCGATCTCATCGCAGGCGTTACCGGTGGGCAAAAGCTGGCCCGTTTTACTGCCCATGATGTCTAAAAAGCTGAGCTGGATACCCGCCGCACTGCCAGGAACGCCGCTGATAGTTACGCTGCCTTCGTACTGCACCTGCTTGCCCGGAGTGGGCACATGGCACTCGATCAGCCGCTGAGTGTTCAGGTTATGCACCCTCACCACGGTGGTACCGTCCTGGGGTTCCACCAGCCCGGTTTCGATAGCATAAGGCCCCACCGCAGAGAGCATGTTGCCGCAGTTCGGGTTGAAGTCGACACGCTTGTTGACTACGTCTACTTGAGCAAATAGATAGTCGACGTCGGCATCCGGGTGCGATGAGCGCTCCACAATGGCGACTTTGCTGGTGAGCGGGTCACCGCCCCCAATCCCATCGATCTGTAGCGCATGGCCGGAGCCCATCAAGCTAAGCAGAATATCGGCCTGCTGGGCCTGATCACTGGGCAGGTCTTTCATGCGAATAAAGGGACCTCGTGAGGTGCCGCCCCGCATAATGACACAAGGAATGCTGTTCATATCGCTCCGCCATAGTTCGCGATGACTGTATGAACGGAGCATGTCAGCCAATATTTAATGTCTCAAATGCAAATATAGATTGCTATAAATCCATTTTTTGCATTAATGTGTATTGGTTATCAAACCACCGCTTTAGCGCAAGAATCCCATGCTTCACAGACTCGAATTTCTTGACCTTCAGGCCTTCATTTTGGTCGCGGAATTGGGCACCTTTCATGAGGCGGCTCAGCGCCTGCATTTGTCGCAGCCTGCGCTGACGCGGCGTATCCAAAAACTCGAAGAACTCCTTGAAGTTGAACTACTTGAGCGAACCACACGGCGGACTCGGCTAACGCCCATTGGGGCCGATTTTCTCCCGCGCGCTAGGCGAATGTTAGAAGAGTATGAGTCGTCGATTTTAGGCATTCGTGAGCTCGTCACGCACCAAAAAGGCACGGTGACGATTGCCTGCCTGCCCACGGCGGCCTTCTACTTTTTGCCTAGTGTCATTCGCGTGTTTAGCGAGGCGTGGCCGGGCATTCGCATCCGGATTTTGGATGTCAGCGCCAACGAGGGGTTGGAAAAAGTCATTAATGGCGAGGCGGATTTCGGTATCAATATGATCAGCGCACAAAGCTCGGAGGTGCGCTTTACGCCGCTGCTACGAGATCCGTTTGTACTGGCACTGCGCTCGGACCATCCGCTGGCCAGCAAAAAGCAGATTGAGTGGAGCGATTTAGAGGATGTTCGGCTCATCACCGTGAGCCGCGATAGTGGCAACCGCACGCTGCTGGATAACGCGCTGTCAGCAGAGGGTATCCACCTCAACAGCTTTTACGAGGTGCAGCACCTCTCTACTTCCTTGGGGCTGGTGGAATCAGGCCTTGGCGTGGCGATTTTGCCGCGCATGACCATGCCCGGCCCGGATCACGACACGCTCTGTTCTCGCGATTTACCCGAGCCACGCATTCAGCGCTCGATTGGCTTGGTGCGCAGCAACTCACACAGCTTATCCAGCACCGCGCAACTCTTCATTGATCTTCTGTTAGAGCACTGGGGCAAAGAGGCTATTTAGCAGTGCTTGTTAGTAGTACTTGGCGATGCAATGAGTGCCAGGATCGCGTCGATATCCAAGTGCGCTTCCAACGTATCGGCCAAGCGCTCCAGGGCCTGTTCGCGATGGGCGCTATAATCGACGCGGCCTGCCTGGGCTAGACCAAGCATGGCCAGCAGCGCTTGGCAGGCTTCAGGATGATCGAATAAGCCGTGTAGGTAAGTGCCCATTACTTGGCCGTCTTCGCTGATGGCCCCATCCAAGTGGGTGCCTAGATGAAAGAGCGGGCTACTCAGAGCCGGACCTTCGCTCACACCATTATGAATCTCATACCCCTCGACCGTTGCTTCTTCTCTCACCAGTATGCCGCTTACGTTGCGAAGCTGCTTACCCGCCACCATGCGTGTCGTCAGCGGTAACAGACCCAACCCGGCGACTTTCCCGGGCGTGCCTTCTAGCCCGTCGGGGTCATCGACGCACTCCCCCAACATTTGAAAACCGCCGCAAATGCCCAGTACTTTGCCGCCATAGCGCAGGTGACGAGTCATTGCGGCGTCCCAACCTTGGCGCTTTAACCAGGCTAAGTCGCTAGCGGTGCTTTTACTGCCGGGAAGAATGATCACATCAGCGGGGGGGATGGGCTGATCGGGGCCGATAAAGCTAAGCGATACCTGCGGATGCAGGCGAAGCGGATCGAAATCGGTGTGGTTACTGATACGCGGCAGCGCGGGTACGATCACCTTAAGCGTTTGGCTCGCTTTTTCAGCCTGCACGGTGCCAATGCTGTCTTCGGCATCCAGCAGCAGCCCTTGCAGATACGGCAACGTACCCATCACTGGCTTTTGGGTACGTGCTTCCAACCACTCAAGCCCCGGCTCCAGCAGCGCAATATCACCGCGAAAACGGTTGATAATGAAGCCTTTGGTGCGAGCCTGCTCACTCTCACTCAACAGCGCCAGCGTGCCGACTAGCTGGGCAAACACGCCGCCACGGTCGATATCGCCCACTAGCAGCACCGGGCAGTCGGCGGCCTCGGCAAATCCCATGTTGGCAATATCGCCTTGACGCAGGTTGATTTCCGCCGGGCTGCCGGCCCCTTCGGCAATGATCACATCAAAGCGGCTTTCCAGCGCCTGCCAGGCCGCCATCACGCTCGCTTGGGCGGTGCGCTTGAAAGCGTGGTAATCCAGCGCGTCCATGTGGCCATACACCTTGCCGCGCAGAATCACTTGGGCACCCCGATCGGTTTCCGGCTTGAGTAATACCGGGTTCATATCGCTATGGGGCAGCACTCCCGCCGCCTGGGCCTGTAGCGCGGTGGAACGGCCAATCTCACCGCCATCGCTGGTCACCGCGCTATTCAGCGCCATGTTTTGAGGCTTGAATGGGGCGACGGAGAAGCCGCGCCGTTTAAGAACGCGGCAAAGCCCTGCCACCACGGTACTTTTGCCTGCATCCGAGGTGGTACCTTGAATCATTAAGGTGGTCATTGCGCGTCTATTACCAAGCGTAGGAGTAGTTCACCATGGCCGCCGAGTCGCTGGGCGCGTTCGCATCGTGGCCTGGCTCGCGGGTGTGCAGCAGGTTGAACTGCCACTGGCTGCGCTCGCTGGCGGCAAACCCATAGCCCAGTTCGATATCGAGCTGGCGGCCTGACGGTTCCAGTGAGGCGCTGCGCGTTTCACGCACCACGCTGCCATCCAAGCGACGCCCCACGGGCACATCGAAACTGGCCAAGCCGCTGTCGATGCGCAGCGGCTGGCGCAGCGTCAGCGCCCAACGGTCGGCGCGCTCGCCTTCTCCCTGCCACTGTAGCCCCAGCGCCATTTGCTGAGCGCGCATGCCATCCACGCGAGTTAGCAGGCCGCTACCAGATGCGCTGCCCTCCCCCTGTTCGAATTCGGCAAAACCGCGAAAGCCATCCCTTTGGGCCTGCAGACTAATGCCCGCAAAGCGCATGCGGTTCTCATCGCCCAAACCCAATGCACCGTTGCCATTAGCGCCCAGCAGGCCCTGCTGCTCGCTCAGTTGGCCGACATAGCTGTCGATACGCAGCCCTGGGGCAATTTGCCATGCCAAACCGACGTCGGAACGCTGCGCTTGATAATCGCTGGCCGCATCGTTAGCCATATCGCCCACCCAATGGGAGGCCGTCATACTCAACCGTTCGCCCATCTCATAGCGGGTTTCTACACCGTCCACCCGCTCGAAGGCTTGGGTCAACGCCGACCCTGTTTGAAACGAGATCATTGGCATCACGTCAAGTTCGGCGTAGTTGCCCATTGGGCTAGGCTGGTTTCCAGAGAAACGAAAGGCGCTGAGCTGGGCGTTACCAAAGGTGCCATCGAAACGGCTGGACAGCAGCTCACCGTAGGCCCTACTGCGGGTCGCGAAACGATAGTTGCCCTCGATCGCCGTCTGAGTGGTGGCGTGCGATGAGGAAGCACTTGCCATCTGTTGCATCTGATCGCGAAGCTGCGAAGCCCGCACGGTGCGGGACTGGGTATGGCGCCCTAAATCGATGGCGTAATCTCGGCCCAGCGCGTCGAAGGCCACCACATTCTCCAGCACACCAGACGCTGCGACCGCATCGCCATAAGCGTCTGAAAGCTGCAGATAAGAGACATCGGCTAGCGCACCGCCATCGGTTACTCGCTGGCTCTGGCTAACGATCAGATCGCCTTCCGGGGCCAGCGCTGCCTCAATATCAGCAACACCTTGGCCCAAATAGAAAGCGCCACAGTTCAATGTGCCGCTCGTGCCACAGGTGTTCTGCTGGAACAGCGCGCTCTCCTGGCTGGCTGTGTCGAGTAGCCGCTGGCTGGCCTGCTGTGCCGTGAGATGCGGCCACTGGCCTATGATTCCCGCGGCATATTCCGAAATCCGTGCGGCGGAAATCGAGGTGCCTTGGGCTCCTACATCGCGGTTTGCGAAGTCGGTACCAATAGCGCGCGACTGCAACTGCGCATCGTCGCCTGGATAGCTGCTCGATGGATGAATAGTGCCACTGGGCGTCGTGCCCACGGCAATCAGCATCATCTCGTACAACCCAGGTTGACTGGTGTAGATCGGCTTGCCTTGCGTATCGATAGCGCTGCCCGTATTGCCAGCACTCACCACGTAGATCGCGCCTTTGCCGTCGTTGGCATCCACCACGCGCTGATATGATGTAGCCGAGGTCACTCCATTGAAGGTAAGACGAGGGTCGCTGGCTTCCAAACGGCGGGAAAAACTGGCGTTGATGACCCTCGCTCCCCGGTTAGCGGCTTCCCCAATGGCATAATCCAGGGCGTTGTTCAGCGTCGCGCCCTGGCTATCTTCTATTTTCAGAAGGTCCAGACGCGCATTGCCCAAAGTGCCGCCCGTGATGGTAGATGTCACGGTGTTGCCGTGCCACTCATCCACACCGCTGACGTCAGCCGTGCCGGTGTAGACGTCCAAACGGTCGATCACCCGCTCGCTGTTGGTGATGGTCGCGACATCGAACGCGCTATCCGTCACCGCCACCCTCACCAATCCCGGCTCGAGCGGTTCGGGGGTCTGGCTGGCCCCCACACCAGGGGAGGAGCCGCTAGGGGTGTACACGCCCTGGCTGCTATCTCCCCCGCCGCCGCCACTGGACCCGCATCCTGATAATGACAGAGTGCCCAGCGCTATCCCTACCGCTAGAAAGAGCGGGCGCCGTTCAAACATCGCGGCTGCCCTGCGTATCGGTATGGCGTTGCATAGAGTGACTCGCTTGCACTAAAGGCGTTAGAAAACATAAGAAAGGCAACGGCATTAAATACTGAGAAAAGCCCTTATCGCAAGTCGTATAACGCTCATTTCATAGGCCGTGAGTTTCTGCCCAGAGGGCGATACGCTGAGCAGCGGTGGTATTGACGACGATATCTAAATGCGACACTCCCGCAATGAACTCAAACTCTGACTGCGCCGCGTGGGGGTGAATGGTAGGCTCGAATTGCTTAGCGTAAAACGCCTCGTCTCTATCGCCCACTAGTACCAGAATGGGCGCGCGAATATTGGCAAGGTCGGCCTTGTAGTCCGCCGTTCCAAAGCTCTCCATCATGCGGTAGGTGTAGCGCAGGGTTTCCGACCCGGTGCGGTAGGCCAGCGGCAGGTTGAAGTGCAGTACCGACCAGTGATTGAAACGAGTCACGTTCATTTGATTCAGCAACGCCAGCGGCAGAATGCGCCATAGATTCGGCTTTGCCCATCCCGCTTTTTTGCGCACGGTGGCCGCGTTGTGAGCTAAAAACGGGGCCAACAGCACGACCCCGGCTAAATGGCTTGCTTGCTTGCCCGCTGCAAAGCGCAGTGCTAACCCTCCGCACGAAGAGTGCCCACCAATCACCACACGCTCATAGGGCGCATGCTCACGCTTAGCATGCTCGATCAGGTCGGCTACGTCGTCCTCTAATTGACCGATATAGTCCACATCGCCACGTTTGGCTGGGTTTGGTCCATGGCCACGTAAATCCGGCGTGATGACATCGAACCCGGCCGATGTCGCTAGGTACTCTGCCATGGGCGCCAAGTAATGGCTGCTGGCCGATGAGCCATGTAACAGCACCAACAGCGTCGACGGCGCAGCCTGCTGAGTAGCGCGGTGGCTGGCATGGTTGTGGCTGGCATAGTGGTGGCAAGCATAGTAACGGTAACTCAATGTGCCGCCATCTCGCGTGGTATAGCTTTGTAATGACGGAATATCGGCCTCAGCCGGCAAGATATTCACCAGCACATCGAAACGTAAGCCGGTAGTAGGCTGGGCATGTGGCATGGCAGGGTCTCCTGTTAGGCCGTGGTGGCGTCATCGGACGAAAAGCGCTCCAAGCGAAAGCGCAAGTGGAACGGGCTAAGCAACCCCGGCATAGGGGTTTCGCTGCTCAGCTTTCCTGGAGGATGCAGCTCCCAGCGCGCCCGCCGCAGAAGCGCAGCGAGCAAGCGGCTAGTCACCAGCAGTACGATATGTCGACCGGGGCAGATGCCAGGCCCGCCACTGAATGGCACCAGCGGCCAGCGCCTCTCGCCGTCCGGGCGAAGCCACATCTCAGGCGTAAACCGATGAGCCGCATGCAAATAGCGTTCATCGCGATGAAAATAAGGCGTATGAATCAGTACAGAGGTATGAGCAGGCATCTCCCCAGGCGTCCACTGCGTGGGTTGCGTCGACTGTCTCAAAATAAGTGGGGTGGTGGGCCACAAGCGCAGCGCCTCCAACACACTTGCCTTGAGGCAATCCATGTCAGGTGGCGGCGTGTCGTTTACGTCATCCAACGCTCTGGCCGCAAATTCTGGGTGCGCGCACAGCAGCGCCAACGCTCGAAACGCCGCCATGCCAGCGGGGTCAAAGGCAAACAACCACTGCGGCACTTGCTGAAGCGGTGCTTGGTCGCTGTCGGTCTCTTCGGTCGAATGGTGAAACAGCATCGCCATCAGGCTATGGGGCTCGGCTTGCTGATAGTAAAACGCCAAATGCTGCTCGAACCGCTGCTGCAAGCGTTTGCGTTTGGGGTGCATGAAGCCCCAATTGGCGGCCTTACGAAGCCGCACTAATTCGCGAGTGACGGTGCGGTCATCTCGGGCGCTATCGCCGAGCACCACACGCCGTACGATACGCTCCCACGCCCGTTGAAAGGTCGGCCAGTCCAGCTCATCGAAGCGTGTGTTGGTGCGCGCCACCAATGCGTCGGCCTCTTCCTCCACCACCTGGGTAAATGCATCAGCAAAAAGGTGATGCGGGCAGCCACTCTGTAACACCCGCTCGTTCAGTTGGCGGCGCGTTTGGCGTGCTTCCCCGTGGGACACCAGCGCCATGTCAGGCTCGAAGTGACCGAGTGCGCTGCGCTTCAGCGCTTCGTCCGTCGCGAAAGGCTCCGGAGTGTGCTCCAGCACATGGTTGGCATCAGCGGGATCGAGCACCACTGCCATCTTTTTGCCCGGCACTTTCAGCATGAGTGGGCCACGGCCATACTTCTTGCTGAGCGCTTGCAACTGCCGAATGCCTTTCGCATCCAGGCCGAAACGCTCCACCATCCCAACGACGTTTGGACGACGACGAATGACCCCCTTTGCCACGTTGGGGGCCATGACTTGACTGATAATGGCGATGGTTTCCCTGAGCGTTGCAGTCGGCAACCCATCAGGGGTGGATCTCCTATCCATTCCTGCTCCTTGAGTGATGCGGCTACCGTGACAGTCTAGAGCCACCTCGACCACACGCAAGGCATTCACCTATCCCCTCGCGCAACGAGCACTTAAATCAAGCCAAACATTAACTAAGTTAGCGTTATGGGCCATGCCATCAAGGCAATGCCCGCAGACAGCCTGGCCATTTTCCGCTAGGGTAGCGGCTCCCACCACCCAACGATTGCGCCCGATATGCAAGAGATACTCGACGAGATTGCCGCCGAGCTGGCCCTGGAAACCGAACGCGGCACCGTAGCCGACTATATCCCCCAGCTGGCTCATGTGGACCCCAGCCAGTTCGCGATCAGCTTGACCACGGTCGAAGGCCAGCGTTTTTCGGCGGGCTGCGCGACGACGCCCTTCTCGATTCAGAGCATTTCGAAAGTGTTCACCTTGACCATTGCGCTAGGCAAATGGGGCGATGGGCTGTGGTCGAAAGTCGGCCGTGAGCCCTCCGGCGATCCGTTCAACTCCATCGTTCAGCTCGAGCACGAGAGCGGTAAACCGCGTAACCCGTTCATCAATGCCGGGGCCATTGCGGTAGTGGATGCCATCATGATGGGCCACGCGCCCAAAGAGACGCTGGCGGAGATATTGAGCTTCGTGCGCTATATCGCCGACGACAACAGCATCTGTTTCGATCATCAGGTCGCCGCGTCGGAAATGGAGCACAAAGATCGCAATGCGTCGCTGGCCCACTTCATGAAGGCCTTTGGGCGGCTGCGACACGATGTCGATAAAGTGCTCGGCACCTACTTTCACCAGTGCGCCATCGCCATGAGCTGCGACCAGCTAGCCCAAGCTGGACTCTTCCTGGCCTCCGACGGGGTCAACCGGCCCAGCAATTTGCGGGTGGTGTCGCCCCAGCGTGCGAGGCGGATCAATTCGCTGATGATGATGTGCGGCCACTACGACGCCTCGGGGGAGTTTGCTTTCCGCGTAGGCTTACCGGGCAAGAGCGGCGTGGGCGGCGGCATTCTGGCCATTGCCCCAGGGCGTGGATCGCTGGCGGTGTGGTCGCCGGGGCTGGATCGCTTCGGTAACAGCCTGCTAGGCGCACGGGCGCTGGAGATGTTCGTACAACGCACCGGCTGGTCCGTGTTTGGCCACTAGATTTTAGCCACTAGGTTTTAGCCACCAGGCGGGGTTAGCTCTGAACGCTCTCTTGCGCTTGCGGCTCTAGGTGCCGAGCCGCTTCCCAGGCCTGCACGTTGCGTTTCACCTCCAGCCCCCAGCGGTAGCCACCCAGCGCGCCGCTTTGCTGAATCACCCGGTGGCAGGGAATCCACAGCGCCACCGGATTCGCGCCCACCGCATTCCCCACCGCCCGAGATGCTGTTGGCGCGCCTAGCGCCTGGGCAATGTGCGAATAGCTGGCGAGCCGTCCGTCGGGAATCATCAGCAGCGCGCGCCATACGTTGAGTTGGAAATTGGTGCCGCGTACGTGTAGCGACAGCGCCCCCGGCGCAGCCGTTTTCCCTGGCTCGAACAGCGCATCGACGGCATAGCGGGTCGCCTCTGGCTGGTGGCGCACCGTGCTGCACGGCCACTCGGCGGCGAGCTGAGCCAGCATCTCTGCCTCGGACGTGGCGGCTAGAAACCCCATTCGGCAAATACCCCTTGGCGTCGCTGCCACCAACACCTCGCCAAACGGCGTGGGGTGAATGCCATAAACGATCTCCACACCCTCCCCTTGGCGCTTGAACTCGCCGGGTGTCACCGCTTCGAGCGTCACAAAATGGTCGTACAGCCGCGAGCCCCCACTCAGGCCCAGCGCATGAGCGGTGTCGCTAAGACTCTGGGCCGAAGCAATGAGCTGCTTTCCCCGCGCCAGCGTCAGCGCCTGCAAAAAGCGCTTGGGACTAACGCCTGCATAGCGGCAAAACAGCCGCTGAAAATGGAACGCGCTCAAATGCACCTGCGCCGCCACCGTCTCCAAACTCGGCTGCTGGGTGGCGTTGGCCACCATAAAGGCCATGGCTTTTTCTATACGGGCATAGTCGTTCATCGCGTCGGTCTCTCAGGCATCGTTGCGAACCACCTATCGTGACCCAAGCATAACCAGCGAGCACGCCCAACCCCACCCGAATCTTGCGCACGTCACATATCAATTTTGTGCAATACCCAGATCGCGCCCCGCTTGCACACTATCACCTCCCTTCTGGAGGATCATCATGAGCACATCGCTACTGCTACCCATGTCGGCCTTTGCCCTGGCGGCGTCCATTTCACCGGGGCCGGTCAATATCGTTTGCTTGAGCAGCGGTACCCACTACCCCCTTCATAAAGGGCTCATCTTCGTGACCGGAGCGACGCTTGGGTTCCTTGCGCTGTTTCTGGGCATTGGCGTGGGGCTCTATTCGCTGCTGCATGTCACGCCCTGGCTAGAGGAGGCGCTACGGTGGGCCGGTATCGTGTTCTTACTCTACCTCAGCGTACGTTTATGTCAGCACGATGGACGAGTGAGCGAGCACGACCCCCACAAAGCCCCCGGCTTTATCACCGGCGCGGCCATGCAGTGGCTCAACCCCAAAGCGTGGCTGGCCTCGGCGGCAGGCATTGGCGCGTATACCAACGGCAACGATCCTTACTTGATTGGCCTATTCGCCGCGCTTTATCTACCGATCTGCTGGCTGTCGCTGGCCAGCTGGGTGTACGCGGGGGCGTTTCTCAAACGTTACCTGCAACGGCCTATCGTGCTCCTGACGATCAACCGCTGCTTGGCGGTCGGCTTGGCAGGGAGCGCGCTATTTCTACTTCTTGAATGACGGCGCACGGTATTGGTGGGGCGTCGCCGCGACCAGCCGCTTGAAGGTTCGCTGAAAATGGGGCTGATCGTTGAACCCTGCCGTGAGCGCCGCCTCGACGATGGGCTGACCTTGCCTCAGCACCGCCTGCCCTAACTGAATACGCTGATCGATCAAATAGGCATGGGGCGTCAGGCCGTAGTGCTGCTTGAACGCGCGAATCAAATGCCCCGTGCTGTACCCCGTTTGCTGGGATAACTCTTCCAGCGAAATATCGCGGGCGCAGTGCGTGCGCAAATAGTCTGCCACTTGGGCCAGCAGTTCAGGCGTCGGCGCGGGTGCCAGAGGTGGCTCCTCCGCCAGTTCGCTCATCAGCGTAGTGAGATAGGCGGTGACTGCCTGCCGCTTGCGCTCGATCGCGACGTGCTCATCCAACAAACCGCCGGCCATCTCGCAAAACGAGTGGAAGAGACTCGGCCGGCGGATGACCGCAGTCGCAATGTCTTGCCACTCTGGCGCAGGTAGTAGGCCAAGCCCATAGCGCAACTCGCTCATCCAGCGAGCATCCACATACAGCATGAGGTACGCCCAAGGTTGATTGGCGATGGGGTTACAGGCATGCACCCAGTGAGGGTTCATCATGACCAGGTCACCGGCACGAATCTGATGTGAGACATCACGATAACGAAACGTACTGACTCCGGCGGTCACGGCCCCCAGCGACCAATGCGCATGGCTGTGCGGTGCATAACATACCTGCCGCGCATCCTGAATCTTGCGCAGTTCGACGTGGGGCATACGCGCGTCACGCCAGAAAATAGGCTGTGCTCTATTCATGTTCACCTATCCGTCCACCCTCGTCTTGACCGCTGCTCTTCCCCACTAAACATGGCGATAAATCACCAGAAGACGATGACCCAACCGTTGCTCTAATAGCTCCGCTTGCTGGGGGCTCACCGCGCCCGTTCTGGGGTTAATCGCCGTGAGAGAAAAGCGTGAAAACCCTTGCATAAAGGAGTAGTTGAGTTGGTTCACGCTGGCCACACTTCCACAGCATGGAAGCGGTTGCGGCATGAGCCCAAACCCGCGCACTAAATCGTAATCTTGATCCATCAGAAGATGCCACTGGGGAAGGGTCAGCTCCTGCCCACACAGGTGGCAACGAACGTACTCGAAATTACTACCGCAGTCATGAAACTGCACGTATTCAGACACGGCGGCGTCAAGCGATTCGGCTTCCGGCATCCATTGCCATAACGTCTCCTTAGCACGGGATACCTGCTCCTCAGCCGGCAGGTAATGCGGGTCTGCTGGAATAAAAACGATGTGGTGATCGCTCATAGGGTTCGATCCATGACACATGAAGACGCATACTCACTACTTTCCAGAACCACTATGGCACTTTTGAGCGGAGCTCTCTATAAAAGTACCGCCATGCCCTAACGCTGCCCGCCGCATGGTCTACGCTGGACAATACCCTTTTACATACACAGTATGGGCCGCCGAAAGGATCGGCAATGCCATTCACGTCAGGAGGACACCATGGCCAGTCAACCCCCGACACATCGGGATGCGGTTAAACTGTTCGCCCGCTTGGGCTACGCCTCGCGGGGGGTCGTGTATTTACTGGTAGGCGGCTTAGCCGCGCTCGCCGCGTTAGGCCAGGGCGGCCAAACCGAAGGCAGTCGTGGCGCACTAGAGAGCGTATTGGCCGCTCCATTCGGCAAAGTAATGCTGGGTATCATTGCCCTTGGGCTAGTGGGCTACGCCACTTGGCGCACACTGCAAGCGCTTCAAGACACCGACGGCCATGGCAGTCAACCCAAAGGGTTGGCGATCCGCGCGGGATTGCTGGTCAGTGCCGTGACGCACACGCTGCTGGCTTTTTTTGCGGCTCAGTTGATCGTCAGCTTGGGCGCATCCGGTGGCTCTGGCAGCGGCTCACAGGATGCCGCTGGCTGGCTGATGCAGCAGCCATTAGGGCGCTGGCTGGTCGCGGCGGTAGGCGCGGTCTTGATTGGCGCAGGCATTGCCCATGCCATCAAAGGCTGGAAAGCCAAATTCGACCGCCACTTCTCCATGCCCACTCACGTGCAGCGTTGGGCATACCCCGTCTGTCGCTTTGGCTTGGCGGTGCGGGGTCTCGTCTTTGTGATCGTGGGCAGCCTATTTATCATCGCGGCGTACCAATACAATCCTAGCCAAGCAGGCGGCACGGCGGAAGCCTTGAGCACGCTGAGACACCAAGCCTTCGGCCAGTGGCTGCTTGCGTTCGTTGCCATCGGGCTGTTCGCATTCGGCGTGTATAGCCTCCTCACGGCGATTTATCGCCGCATCAACCCTTCCGTATAGCGACTAGACCCATGGCCTTCACTTCCACGCGAACCAAGCAGTGGTTCGAGCGTATCAACGGCTCGAAAAACATGCTGTGGCTGCTCGCCACGCTCTCTTTCCTAGAGACCATCATTTTGCCGATTCCCATCGAACTCGTGCTGATTCCGCTCATGGCGGTGAATCGTCAACGCATTTGGGCAATGGCCACCGCCACCACGCTGGGCTGTTTAGCGGCGTCCATCGTCGGTTACGGCGTGGGCATGGTGTTGTACCAGTCCGTCGGCACTTGGTTCATCGACTTCATGGGAATGCAGCAAAGCTATCAGGCGTTTCAGAGCTTCTTCGACCAGTACGGTTTTGCCGCTATTTTAGCGATTGGCATTTTGCCGATTCCGTTCCAGGTGGCGATGATTACCGCTGGGCTTTCAGGCTACCCGATCGTGCTGTTCGCCCTGGCAGCACTGATGGCTCGCGGGCTGCGCTACTATGGCCTGGCGTGGCTGGTACATCGTTTTGGGCACCGAGTGGAAAGCATGTGGAAACGCCACGCGCTGAAGACCAGCCTAGCGCTGGGCAGTGTGGTGCTTCTGTTGGTGCTGGGGATGCAGGCGCTGGCGGGGCTGATCGTGTAGAAAACACAATAGCCGCCAACGTTGGCGGCTATTAATGGGCGCTCGAATCACGTTACTGAACGTAGTAGCCGCTCACCCGCCACGTGCCCTCTTCCAGATGTGGCGTGACGACTTCGACCACGCGTTGGTTATTCGTGAACTGGGTTTGAAAAGCGAACTCTTTGTAGTCGTTGCTCGGCGCCCCAGGCATCGAGGTGTACTGCGACATGCGGATGCGCCGCCGCGACTCGACGCTGCCCAAATCGTTGCGGGCCAGCGTCACCACGCGCTGCAGCATGGTGGGGGAAAGCGGCGTCTTCAACAGCGGTGACGACTTTTCCCAAGCCTGCTCATATTCACCTTGATCGATCGCTTCCAGCCAAGCGAGCGCGGCCGCTTCCGCCGCCTCGGTGGTAGACGCCTGCACATAAGAAGTCATCGCCAGGAGCAACGCAGAGAGAATGAGAGCAAAGGGTTTTGGCATGGCAGCCTCGTATGGCAATCGAATGTGTCGTGCGACTTTAGTAGTTATCGGACCATCACACGATTTCTTTAATCACATTAACCCTAAAGCGCTAGCCAAACTGTGAAAGAGTGCAAACTTGATCGCCGCTTGGCCAAGCCACTCCTACGCCTTCTCAAACCCCAACCGCTCGTTTACTATGCGCCTCCTCATTTATGTCAGCCCTCACCATTAGGCCACTATGTCCGTCAACGCGCTCTACACCGACCTGTCTGGCTACTACGATTTGATGTGCGTCGACATCGACTACCAGGCCCAGAGCAACGCCATTCGTCGTCTGCATCAGATTTTTGGCAACGAAGGCAAACGCCATCTGGATGTCGCCTGCGGCACCGGCCCCCACGTGCGTCATTTTCTGGATGCTGGCTTCACCAGCAGTGGCTTGGACATCAACCAGCCGATGTTGGATATCGCCGCCCAACGCTGCCCAGAGGCAAGCTTCTCACTGCAGGACATGAGCCGCTTCGAGGTCGATGAGCCGCTGGACCTCATCACCTGCTTTCTCTACTCCATCCACTACAACGATGGCCTGTGCAAGCTCGGCGACTGCATCGCCAGCGCTCACCGCGCCTTGAACGAGGGCGGCGTGTTCTGCTTCAACGCGGTGGATAAACAGCGAATCGATAACGAGCTGTTCGTCAAGCACACGGCCCAGCAGGCGGAGGAGACGTTCTCTTTCCGCTCGGGATGGCACTACAGCGGCCAGGGGGAGCGGCAGTCGCTGCGGCTGAGCATCGAAAAAACCACGGCGGAGACAACGCAAGTGTGGCACGACGAGCACCCCATGGTGGCCGTCAGTTTTAGCGAACTCATCGCCCTGCTGGAGCCTACCTTCGAGGTGCACGTGTTCGAGCACGATTACCAGACCATCACGCCCTGGGATAACGTCTCAGGCAATGCGATCTTCGTATGTGTGAAGCGCGAGCGCCTCGCTTAACCGTTATCGTTGGGGCGAAGCTGCCGCTGGACGCCCATCAAGAAATTACGCAGCATTTGGTCTTTGCACTCGCGGTAATTCTTGTGGCTGGGCTTGCGGAAAAACGCGCTGAGTTCGTGAGGGCTAAGCGGCAGGCCCATCTGATCGAACACCTCTAAAATATCCTCCGCCTTCATGTTCAGCGCGATGCGCAGTTTCTGGAACACCATGTTGTTGTTCAACTGCGCTTCCGGGGCAGGCGGTGGGCCTTCGCGCTTGCCCCGCTTGAAGCTGATGAAACCGTTCAAAAACGCCGCCAGCTCTTTGTTCTTCATGGTCACGAAGGCGTCGTCTTCGTCTTTTTTCAGCCATGCCGTCACCTGCTCCTGGGTCACGTTCACGTCCGCCAGGGCGAAGATCTTGACGATGGTGTTGTCTTTTAAGTCGAAGGTGTAGCGAATACGGCGAAAAATATCGTTATTGGTCAAAATGGGGTCCTAGGCGTGGGTGAGCGTGGCCAACAGGTCATCGATTTCTGCTTTCAGCTCGTTATCTTCGATCGTTTGGGCGCTGGCCTGGGCCTGCTGCAAGCGTTCAATGGCCGCCTGGTTGTCGCCCAGCTCCACGTGCAGCGCCGCCATGGAAAACCCAATCGAAGCAATGTGGTCATTCGACTGCTTCGCGACCGCTTTATCCAGCGCTTTTTGGTAGATGGGCAGCGCGTCCTCTAGCTCTTCGGTGAAATCGGCCAGGGTTTCCCACTGCTCCGGGTGGTCTTTCTCGGTATTTTCGTGCTCGGTGCAGATCGCCTCAAGCTCGGCATACAGCGCTTCAAACGTGGCGCGGTCATCTTTGGCAGCCGCCTTCATCAGCTTTTCGGCGAGCTCGTACACCGCCTTGTAAATTTTGGTGTTAATCATCGACCACGACTCTGTTCATTCGGAATGGATGCAAAACGCCCCACATGCATGTGCGTTTAGCGTCATGACAGGATTATACCTGGTTGGGATGGAGGCACGGGCAAAGGTGGAGTGGAAATAAACGCGTATTCGAGCGTCGAACGGCTGATTTTACGCTATGCTGCACCACTTTTTTTATTTTCGACACCCCATACGCCACTCTGTCAGAGCTTCTCATGCCCTTTTCAACCCTAGGCTTGTCCCGCCCGCTCGTTCAGGCGATTACCGAACTCGGTTACCAAACGCCAACGCCCATCCAAGAACAAGCGATTCCTGCCATTCTGTCGGGCAAAGATTTAATCGCCACCGCACAAACCGGCACGGGCAAAACCGCGGCTTTTGTGTTGCCGCTGCTGGAACAGTTCAGCAAAGCCGCAGAACCGCTGCGCGGTAAACGCATTCGCGCACTCATCCTTGTACCCACTCGCGAGCTGGCGGTTCAGGTGGACGCCAGCGTGGCGCAATACGCCAAGCATACCCCGCTCACCTCAATGGCCGCGTACGGCGGTGTGGATACCGCGCCGCAAAAAGAGCGCTTGATCGAAGGGGTGGATATTCTGGTCGCCACACCGGGCAGGCTGCTGGATTTGGCGCACCAGCGCGCGCTGCACTTCGATGAACTGCAAGTCATGGTATTGGACGAAGCAGACAGAATGGTCGATATGGGCTTTGTCGATGATATCCACAAAATCATCGTGCGCCTGCCAGAGAACCGACAGAACCTGCTGTTCACGGCCACCATGACCAACGACGTGCGCGCCATCGCCCACGCGTTTTCAGACAGCAAAATGACCGACATGGCGGCGAACATCTCCATTACGCCCAACGTGCGCGCCGCCGCCACCATCAAACAGTGGCTGATCACGGTCGACAAAGACACTAAATCTGCCCTGCTGAGCCACTTGATCAACGAGCAAGCGTGGGATCAGGCGTTGATCTTCGTCGAGAAAAAACATAGTGCCGCCAAGCTGGTCGCCCAACTGGAGAAGCGCGGTATTCAAGCGGATTCCATCCATGGCGGCAGAAGCCAGGCCATGCGCGAAAAGGTGTTGGATCAGTTCAAAACTGGCGAACTGAAGTACTTGGTGGCCACTGGCGTCGCCGCTCGGGGGTTGGATATTGGCGAGCTCAGCCGCGTGGTGAATTACGATTTACCCTTCCAGCCGGAAGAGTACATCCACCGCATTGGCCGCACCGGCCGCGCGGGTGCCTCCGGTGAAGCGATCTCGCTGGTCGATATCAGCGACTTTAAAAACCTGTGTGCGATTGAAAGGCGCTTGAAAAACACAATTGAGCGCAAAGAAATAGAAGGGTTCCCGGTCAAAAAGGCCGTGCCCGCGTCTAACTTGAACCACGTTAAAAAAAGCAGCCGTTAAGCGTTCACCAAGAAGCTCACCTTTAAGAATACCAGGGTGAGCTTCACCTCTACTCAGCGGGCGAAAAAGCGTTCAGCAGCTCGGCATTCGTCGGGTATTTCTCTAACAGCGCAAGCAGCTTCTGCGCGCCTTCTATGGGCTTAAGCGGTGTTAACGCTCTGCGCAGTGTCCTTACTTTTTTAAACTCTTTCGCATCGATCAAGAGCTCCTCTCGGCGGGTACTGCTTTTGGCAATATCAATCGCCGGGAAAATTCGTTGATTCGCCACGTCCCGTGATAGCACCAGCTCCATATTGCCCGTGCCCTTAAACTCCTCGAAAATCACCTGATCCATTCGGCTTCCCGTCTCCACCAGCACGGTGGCTAGAATGGTGAGCGAGCCGCCGTTTTCGATGTTTCGCGCCGCGCCAAACAGTTTGCGGGGGATTTCCATCGCCCGGGAATCCAGCCCACCCGACATGGTACGCCCATTACCCCGCTGCTCGGCATTGTGAACCCGCGAGAGCCTGGTGAGTGAATCGATCACGATCATCACATCATGCCCCTCGCCTGCCTGCTGACGCGCTGACTCCAGCAGCTGATCGGCCATCCGCACATGGTGAGCGTAGCTTTCATCAGACGACGAGGCATGCACTTCAGCCGACACGCTGCGCTTAAAGTCGGTGACTTCTTCCGGGCGCTCATCTATTAGCAACGCATACAGCTTTATCTCCGGGTAAGCCTGCGCCACGGCTTGGCAGATATGCTTCAACAGCGTCGTTTTGCCAGAACCGGGGGGTGCCA
Organism: Halomonas sp. MMH1-48; assembly: GCF_022348105.1. Taxonomy (NCBI): domain Bacteria; kingdom Pseudomonadati; phylum Pseudomonadota; class Gammaproteobacteria; order Oceanospirillales; family Halomonadaceae; genus Halomonas; species Halomonas sp. MMH1-48. The sequence continues at coordinate 2,986 of NZ_JAKRFL010000023.1, read as the reverse complement.
CAATCAACCCCCGCTGCCCCATGCCAATGGGTGTGAGCAAATCCATCGCGCGCACGGTGCTGGGCTGATCACTCGGCGCTAAATACAGACGTGGGGAAGGATGAATGGCGGTGCCGTTGAAGAAGCGTGTTATGGGGTCGTTGGAGGTTGGGTCTTCGACTGCGTTGGTAGGTTTGGGCTGTGGAGGTCTTTTGGTTTTTAGCGTGAGGGTTTTGCGGGTCATGGGTTGGGGCCGTCTTGTCAAAGTGGGGATTCGTGGTTGGCCATGTTCGCGATTACTCGACGGCGGATGTAAAACCTAGGCAGGATATTCAACGCTCTCTCTGACGGAACACAGCTTCTTTTCGGGCTGCTGGATATTTACCGACGCTAGCACAATACGGATGGCATAGGGCACCTGGGCTGCCGTCGAAAAGGGCGCAACGGTGGACACGCTGATGCGCTGTTGGTGGTCATGCATTATTCGTAGTGGCTCCAGAGCCTCAGAACTTTCACCACCCGTTTCTCTTCCAGTACTTGGTAAACCAGACGATGTTGAATATTGATGCGGCGTAAATAGGCCCACGCGAGATCCCCTATGAGTTTCTCGTACGGAGGCGGCTCGCGGTAAGGGTCTTCTGCAATTAACGCCAACAATTCCTGGGCTTTTGGTTTGAGGCCGCTGGAGGCGAGTTTCTTTGCATCTTTCTGGGCGTGCTTGGTGTAAACCAACGTCCATGTCACCAGTCCAGCTCCTCATCGCACTCGTCCAAGGGGGTATCCATCCCCTCACGAATAGCCTCCCGCATACCCGGTACGGAGAGCAGGTAAAGTGTTTCCTGAATGGCAGACCAGTCTTCCTCGGAAACCAGGACGGCTTTGTTCCGCTTGCCCATGATAACGATGGGCTGGTGAGACTCGGCGGTCTCGTCGATCAACCGATATAAGTTGCTGCGCGCCTCAGTGGCTGTGATTCCGGTCACGACGCACCTTTTGTGTATACAGCTTTTCACTAAATGTACGCCTCTCGGTACGTACGTCAAGGCGGACGCCTTACATAACTCCGGTGGTAATGGGTGACAAAGGAACGCAGCGTAGTTGGCGTCCCGTTGACCATATTGTTGGATTTTATTCACTCTCGCGGTATAACCCGAAATCCCGTCGGCACCAGCATGAATACACCTTCCTCGAACTTTTCAAATGGATCCTGAATCATTTCGATCGACGGGGATTGAGTCTCAATCTGGGTTACTCTATATATCCAATAATCAGAACGTCTCTGCTTTGCAACGCCCCACTCATTTGAGCTAATTTCAAATGCCCCTGACGTTCCTGTTGAGGATTTAACTTCGATGAGTTTTTCGTTCCCGTCAATGGTGAAAGAGAGTACGTCATATCCTGCAGCGGTGTTCGTTAAAGCTACATGTTTGATCAAACCAGCTAGATCCTCTCGGTCCGCCTTTCGGAGGCGTGCCCGCTCGTATTCCAGTACGAAAAGTTCACCTAGCTCCCCAATTTCTCTAGCCTTTTTCTGTAGTTCCTGAAAAAGCTCGGGGGTAATTTCAGTACCAGGTAAGAATACCCCCCTTCCGGCGTGCTCTTTCTTTGATGACTCAACACGGTGCCTGCCTTTTTCAGATAAGGCCCAGACACCGTGACGACTTCCGTCTATAAGACCACGCTTTCGGAGATCATTACGGGCCCAACGGACCATATTTTCCCATTTTGGCCGTGGTGTACCATTTGATTCGTATACCTTCTCCGCTAAATCAAACTCGGTTAGAGAAAAGTAGTTTGCTAAAGAACCATAAACCGAGAGGCCATCATCATTACTATCTGATGGGCGAACCTCCCCCCCTCGACGATCAATTTCCGCCAAAAGTGGGTCTTGTATTTCTTTATACTTTGGCAACATTGTTCAGCCCGATAAGAATCCAACGCAGAGCGCAACGGCGCGAGCTGAGCGTCCGGCACACGAAGTGTGCGAATTGACGCGTATTGTTATGAGCTTTGTAAGCCATAAAAGTCTTGGACTTCCTCTTTTGTGAGACCCATAGGGTACACCCCATTGGGATCTTCCCAGCACGCGCCACAAGTATTGCACCGGTACAGCCCTGCCTGCCTCTCCCAGTTCGGAGCTACTAGAAGAGTCAATATTTCGTCCCGGCCCTCAAGGAACGGGTGCGTCCAATATTTCCGGCACAGATCACAGCCTGTTGCCGGAAACATTATTGGCATGAGCTATACCTTATAACGCTTGCAGCATGCGAGCCCACGAAATGAAGCTGAAGGCGCAATGTAGTGGACGTCGCTGAGCCCGCACTGATTATGCGAGACGAGCGTCAGCCTGATAGTCCGGGAGAATTCCCCAATTATCCTCAAATTCGGCAACATCCTTGATATTGAGAATCGCCTGCGGAGAAGCGCCACCTCTGGGACGGCGATAGTCATGCCTCTCCATAAAAGCCGTGTATCGGGCGACGATCTTCTCTTGTATGTCGCGTTCAGTGCAGATGAAAAATCTTGCTCCGCTGATTCCTGAATCACCCAGCCGCACCAAAACCCACACTAAATTAGGGTGTTTAAGCGGTTTCAATGGACCAATTGTTTGACGATTATCCTCGTCGATACTGTGGTCGCACCACTTATCGACAGAGGACTGAACCAACGCCCCCCTCGTACTCGCTTTAACCTGAACAGGAAATGACTTGAGAGATTCAGAGTGAACCGCTGTGACATCGAATCCGGGAACATTTCCAGAATAAGGAGAAGCGAAGTAGCCAAGCGTCCCTAGTACCGCCGACACTAGATGCTCACCAACCTGTCCCGTTAATTTATTCGATACGCCCGATGCCATACTCTCAACTATTCCTTAGCGCATAACGCCGCCAGCATGCGCGGCTTTGTAGTGGAGGCGAAGCCACAACGAAAAAGGCGTCGCCGTGCCTGGCCTTGTTAAGGGCTGAGCTGATAGCTCCAATCCCGATGCTTAGCCCTGTTGGGCTTG